>JAUMVL010000102.1:1830-6316 GCA_030530185.1 Clostridia bacterium
CAACTTAGCTACATCAGCATGCAACGGTTATTATAGCGAATAACCGCAGTAAATGCAAGTCTTTTTTTCAATTTTTCATAAAAAACCCAAACGCCTATAGGAACTCTATTTCCCAAAATTCATTGAACAATCAGTTTCCATGTGCGATCATACGCCAGCATCGGCCTTGCGCTCACGGTGCAATGCACACGCAGCGTCAGGGCGCCGGTTTGCAGCATGCTTGCGGGCAGAGTCGCGGCGTAAGCATCCTGCTCAGGAAACAGCACAAGCGTTGTCAGAAGCGTTCCGTCTTTGTACAAATCGGCACGTACCGACAGGATCGGCGATTGCGAATCGATTCCGATTCGCACCTGCGCGTCCTTTCCGGCGGATAAGGTGTCGGATGAGAATAGCCGAACGGTCGGCGCACCCGTTTCCCCGTCCGCTGCAATCGAGCCACAGCGAAGCTGCAGCGTGTCTCCCTGAAACTCCACTACCACAATCCAGTCCGTTCCGCCCGCGTCCTTCGGCGCGCGATACAGCGGCAGCGTATTGCCTCGTGCGTCCTTCAGGATCGTCTGTCCATCGCTGCGCTGCTCCGCCGCGACGACGCCGCGCAGACGCACCGCAGCCCCTTTCAAACGTGCCGCATCGGATCGCAGTTCAGAAAGGTTATCATACACCGGCAGTTGAACAGACTCCCTTGTCACAGCACGAATGCGTATCGGCTCGTCCAAATACGGCATCTCGCCCATGCGGCTCAGCTTTGCCGCGATTGCCACGCGATCTCCGATGTGCAGCGGCACGCCGTCCGAATCGGTCAGCAGCGGATCATACACCTCGATTGCATAGGAGCCGTCGGTCAGCACGGCAGAATGGAGCGTGCCGTAGTCGCCATAGCGCGCGGTTAAAACACCCGTCGTCACAATCGCCTGCGAACGGCTGTCCTCCGGAAGGTTTGCAAGCGTCACCGCACGCCGGTCCGGATCGGTATGCCCGCCGGCTTCCGCCCGGATCGCGCGCAGCAAAAAGTCCGTTTCCCGCTCCGCTTCGTACGGCCGAACCGTAAACACACCGTTCTCCGAGCAAATGGCATACGTCGTCCCGGCACATACGCATTGCAGCAGCAAGCCGTTCTCCCGTTCAACCGGCGTCCAGACCGTTTCCTCCCCGTTTGCAAGGAACAGTCCCGCGCCGTATCCGCAGGAAAGGGATGCCTCCCCGCTGAGCAGCACAAGTCCGCCCGCGCGCGTTGCGGCGGTCAGAATCAACGTCTCCCCGGGCAGCATGCCGTCTGCCAATCCCGAACCGATCGGCAAGGCCGGGCAATCGATCCCGCCCTGTCCCAGGACGCAGGCGGCATTCGGATCGTACAGCGCAACCGTGTCTCCGGCCGCCAACGTCTCGCAGAACATCGGCGTCCCGACCCCTGTATCCATGCGATGGACCGTCGGGCTGAAAATCCCGCCCGGCGCACCCGTTACAATCAGCAAGCAGACAAACAAAGCAAGAATCCGGTTCATTTTCCCCTCCGTCGGAATCCGAAAACCTCTCTTCTGCCCTTATTGTAACCGGTTTTTTATAAAATGCAAGTTCTTGTGTCGCAAAAAGCGTATTTCTTCATAAAAAATACAGAGGCGATGCCTCTGTATTCCGTCAATATGGGGTTAGCGATCCTCTCGGAAGTACGGAAGACCGAGCGATGCCGGCGGCTGATCCTCACGGCGTTTCCGGAGGGAAACCATGATCAGCACGAGCAAGGTTACAACGTACGGGAGCATTTTATACAGTTCCTTCACAGCGAGCTGCGTCCCTGTCGGAATATACAGATACAGAATGTACAAACCGCCGAACAGGATCGACGCCAAAATGCTCACATTGGGGCGCCAAATCGTGAAAATGACAAGTGCAATCGCAAGCCATCCGCGATCGCCGAACGCGTTATTCGACCAAACGCCGTTGGCATAATCCATGACATAATATAGTCCGCCGAGCCCCGCAACCATGCTGCCAAGGCAGGTAAACAAATATTTATAGCGGACAACATTGATGCCGGCAGCGTCCGCAGTCGCAGGACTTTCACCGACAGAGCGAAGATGCAAACCGGTTCTGGTCCGTTTCAGCATATAAGACATCAAAATCGCAAGCACAATTGCCAGGTATGCCAAGAAACCATACGAAAGAAAAATCTCTCCGAACCAACCGAGTTGATTGGCAAACGGCAGACTTGCTTTAAAATACCGGCTTGTCGCAGACAATGCAATCGAAGGAACCTCGCTGCCGGTCAATTTGATCAAAGAGCCTCCGAAGAAATTGCCGAATCCAACGCCAAATGTCGTTAAGGCAAGGCCGGTAACGTTCTGATTGGCGCGCAGAGTTACGGTCAGAAAACAATACAATAACCCCATCAGCAGCGAACCGAGCAGCGATGAAAACAGCGGAATCAGAATTGCCATCCATGCATTCATCGCACTCGCGGGAACCGATGTTTCGTAGAAGAACGCACCTATGACGCCGCTGATTGCACCGACGTACATAACGCCCGGAATACCGAGGTTCAGATTGCCGGATTTTTCGGTAATGATTTCACCGGTACTGCCGTACAGAAGCGGGATTCCCTGCATGACAGCGCGGGGAATGAAGGAGATCAAAAAATCAAGCATTGTTTACGCCTCCTTACCGTGCTTTTGGAACTGTATCTTGTAGTTGATAAAGAAGTCGCAGCCGATGATGAAGAACAGAATGATACCCATCAAGATATCGGAAAACGACTCGTTAAGGAAATAGACGCTCGCGATTTCCTTAGCGCCGAGCTGCAAGAATACGAGAAGCAAGCTCGTGAAGATCATGGCAATTGGATTAAATTTGGCAAGCCAAGAAACCATGACCGCCGTAAAGCCGCGTCCTCCGACAATTGTCGTCGTCAACGTATGATCTGTTCCGCCGACCAGCAGCATGCCCATGAGTCCGCAGATCGCACCGGAAAGCACCATCGTGCGGATAATAACGCGCTCCACTTTGATTCCGGCATATTTTGCGGTACGTTCGCTCTCGCCGACCACGGCAATCTCATAGCCGTGTTTGCTGTACTTCAGATAGATATGCAGGGCAATCGTAAGCAACGCGACCACCAGGATCACAAGCAGATACTGCTTTCCGCCGATATAAGGCAGCCAGCCAAGCTGCGAACTCTGATTGATGATACCAATCTTCCCGGCGCCCTTGGGAACCTCCCACACAATGATAAAAAACGCTGCAAGCTGAATCGCAATATAGTTCATCATCAGTGTGAACAAGGTCTCGTTCGTGTTCCATCGCGCCTTAAAAAATGCCGGCAAAAAGCCCCAGATTGCGCCGGCCGCAACCGATGCAATCAGCATAATTAAAATCATCAGAACATTCGACTGAATATACCGCCCGAGCACGATCATACATGCCGCGCAGGCCAGACCGCCGATCATAACCTGCCCTTCGGCGCCGATGTTCCAAAAGCGCATTTTAAACGCAGGCGTTACCGCAAGCGAGATGCCGAGCAATACTGCAAGCTTTTGGAAGGTCACCCAAGTCTTTCGTGCCGTGCCGAATGCGCCATAGAACATGGTTGAATAAACTTGCAATGGATTCAGTCCCGTCACCAGTACGGTGACAATCGAACAAACCAACAGAGCAAGCAAGAGCGCCGCCCCACGAATCAGCCAAGCCATGTACCACGGAAGGCCTTCGCGCTTGACAATATGAAACAGCTTATTTTTCATCGCGATTCTCCCCTCCCACTCTGGTCATCAAAACACCGACTTGACGCTTGTCTGTCGTTCTTGCATCGACAACGCCGGAAACCTCGCCGCCGCACAAAACGACGAGTCGATCACACAGTTCCAACAGTACATCGAGATCCTCGCCTACATAGATCACGGCGACGCCTTTTTGTTTCTCTGCGGTCAGCAGGTTATAGATTGTATACGACGTGTTAATGTCGAGACCGCGCACCGCATACGCCGTCATCAGCACGGCAGGATTCTGCGCGATTTCCCGGCCGACCAAAACCTTCTGCACATTGCCGCCGGACATGCGGCGTACAGGAAAGTCCGTGCTCGGCGTCACGACTTCGAGCTCCTTCCACACGTCGTTGGCGACTTTTTCCGGTTCTTTTTTATCAAGGAAAACACCTTTTCCCTTTCGCCAGGAGCGCAGCATCATATTACCGGTCATGCCCATTGAGCCAACCAGACCCATTCCCAGACGGTCCTCCGGAACGAATGCCATCGAAACGCCCGCCTTTTGAATTTCAAGCGGGTCATGCCCGACCAGGTTCTCCGTCTTTCCCGTTTTCGGATTGTGGAACAGAACCGCGCCCTCTGCGATCGGATACAGCCCGGAAATTGCCTCGAGTAGCTCCCGCTGTCCGGAACCCGCGACCCCCGCGATTCCAAGAATCTCACCGCTGTATGCCGTGAAACTGACATCCTTGAGACGCTTGACGCCAAGTTCGTCATATACGGTCAGGTTT
>JAUMVL010000103.1:0-1004 GCA_030530185.1 Clostridia bacterium
AGCGCTGCGGACATTGTGAATCCGATGATCAAGGCAACCAAGGCGGGTCTCGATATTCCGATGAACAAGCTCGAAGCGCACTACCTCGCCAAGGGCGGCAAGGTCAACGGAAAAGCAAGCGTCAACCGTGTCGTGGATTCGCTGATCGCCGCACAACGCGCCGGTATTCCGCTTGACTTTGAACGTTCCTGTGCCATCGACCTTGCCGGTCGTGATGTGCTGCAGGCGGTGCAGATGAGCGTTAACCCGAAGGTTATAGAAACTCCGATTATTGCAGCCGTCGCAATGGACGGCATCGAGCTGCGCGCCAAGGCAAAGGTTACCGTTCGCGCGAACATCGATCGTCTCGTCGGCGGCGCGGGGGAGGAGACCATCATCGCGCGTGTCGGCGAAGGCATCGTTACAACCGTTGGCTCTGCCGCAAGCCATAAAGAAGTGCTGGAGAATCCGGACTTGATTTCCCGCACCGTGCTCGGAAAGGGCCTTGATGCAGGAACAGCTTTTGAGATTCTGTCCATCGATATCGCGGACGTCGATGTCGGCAGAAACGTCGGCGCACAGCTGCAGATCGATCAGGCCGAAGCCGATAAACGCATCGCGCAGGCGAAGGCAGAGGAACGTCGTGCAATGGCGGTTGCGCAGGAACAGGAAAATGTCGCTGCGGTCCAGGGTATGCGTGCTCGCGTGATCGAGGCGGAGGCAGAGGTCCCGAAGGCGATCGCCGCGGCATTCCGGGAGGGAAAGCTCGGCGTTATGGATTATTATAACATGCAGAACGTGATCTCCGATACCGAGATGCGGAACGCAATCAGCAAATCCACACAGCCTGCGAAGGATACGAAAGAGAACAACTGATCATGAATGTATTCCCGATTATCTTTGTCGGGTTCTGCATCTTCTTTTCCGTTTTTTCAATGCGCATGAAAAAACAGCAGGAGGAGGCGCGTCGGAGTTTGCGTGAGCAAGCCTCGGCAAAAGCAGCGGCGCAACAGCCATCCAGCGCC
>JAUMVL010000103.1:1014-3984 GCA_030530185.1 Clostridia bacterium
AAGCCTCCGACTGCGCAGCGTCCTGCTGCGGAATCACGCGTACAGGTGCCGACTGCATCGGCGCGTGCGACAATAATGGCAAGGACACAGGCACAGTCTGCGGCGGGGGCGGAGCATGCCGTAAGTGCATCGGCATCTGCAGCGGCATATGAAGCGCAAAAGCACAAAACCGCACAGCCGGAAAAGAAGGGAACGCAGATACCGCAAAAGCCTTTTTTGCAATGGAATTCGAACTCTGCATTGCAAGGTATCGTGTATGCGGAGATTTTAGGAAAACCGAAGGCACTGAGAAAGTAAATGAAATCAGCAAGAACGACACGAATTATCCTGACCGCCGTCTTATTGACCGGCCTGACCGGCCTGTACGGCTTCTGGATTTTTACCGAACCGCCTGCCTACTGGGAGACGTTTTTGTTCGTGACCGTGTTGTTCTTGCTGCTCGCCATTGCGTTGATTCGATTTGTTCCATACTGTATCATTTATTTTGCGTCCGGAAAGGAACCGCATCTGGAACGGATCGGAGAGCGAACATACCGACGCTGCGGCATGCGAGAACTCGCGAAGATCGTGTTGTTGATTTTGCTGCTGCGTCTTATTCAACTTCTGTTTACGTATCTGATACACCTAATCCTTGTTGGTTATACCGATACATTTTTGCGCGTACAGCGGATTTGGCTTGATTTCTTTCACGTCGAGTTCTGTTTCCCTGCTTATCCGCTTTTGTCAAATCTCTTCTGGTTTGTCACGTTTAATTTCAACCATGCGCGGTTCGTATCAGCCTATTTTTGTACGGCACTCGCAGGCGCGATGCTGTATTATTGGGTTTTGCTCGACTTCGATCGCCCTGTTGCCCGGCATGCGCTGCTGTATTTTTTCCTGATGCCGGCATCGTGCCTGCTGCTCGGAACGCTTCCGGACGGGCTGTTCCTGCTGTTTTCGATGCTGTCGCTGCTGTTCATGCGAATGCGAAAGTTTATCTTCGCAAATTTGTTTGCCATGCTGGCAGTGACGACACATATCGTAGGCGTTTTGCTGTTTGTGCCGTGTATCATTGAGCTGTGTGAAATGCTTGTTTCGGATGCTCGACTGCATTTGGAAGAAAAGCACGGATATTTGTTGCGGCAAATTATTTCGGCAAGTTCGTTCTTGCTGATTCCGCTCGGGTTTGCACTGGTATTGATGTATAGCCGAGTCCGGTTCGGCGGTTCGACCACATTGTTCCGTGCCATCATGGATCATTACGGCTATGAACCGACTCTTCCGTTTTCGTCCGCAGCAAACCTGATGAATCGCTTCTTAGAAGCTTTGCATACCGAATCCGGCGATGCGCTTTGGATGGAGTTGGGCAACACGATCCCCAATATATTGTATGCTTTATTTGGAGGCATTTTGCTGGTGTTGGCCTCGGGACGCATTCGAACCTCATACATTGCATATATGCTTGCGACATACGTTGCGGTTCTGTCCACGGGAACTTTGCTGGAAATACCGCGCGTGCTGTCGCTGTGCGTACCTTTTGTTCTGACATGGACACTCATGATCAAACCGCGCTGGCTGCATCGTATCCTTTACATAGCTTGTTTTGCGAGCTTTTTGCTGTACTTAACGGCAGTTGTCGGCGGATATACAATTTACGGAACGTGATATAGCGCGATCCTAACATAATAGCAGGGAAATCCGTCCCTGCTTTTTTGTCGCCTCATTTTCGTCGAAGAGGTTATTTCATCTGTATGTTTTAGAAGTATATAGAAATTGTCTTTATACACCCAAACGAGAAAAACAGGTTTCATATCCTTTCCTTTAAGCTTTGCCTAAATCATACAACATTTTTCGACTGCAAAAATTGTTTCACGGAATGTGAAAAATTGTGCCTTGCAAAATATCGTATTGAAAGTATCGATAATGCTCTACACATGCAATACTTTTTTCAGCCAACGGCGTTTTGCATTTTGCGGTTTTGGCAGGCGAATGTTGACTTTTTGTTAGCTTTTCAATTCCAAAAACAAGAAAAACACCCTGTTTTAGGACGTTTTTCATGGTGCGATTGGCGGGATTTGAACCCGCAAGCTTTCGCCGACAGATTTTAAGTCTGTTGTGTATGCCGTTCCACCACAATCGCATGGTTTTATTGTAACCGGATTTTGAGATTTGTCAATCCGTTTTTTAGATTGAATGGTCGGTCCGCCCTTTTTTATCCCTACATGTTTTGGATCCCATTGAAAAAGGAAAGAGCCAAAGCTGCATATTCAATACCGAAGTATCCGGCGTTGAAAATTGCCTGATACTTCGGTTTCCGTCATGATTTCCGATTGGTTTCAGCAGTTTTTTTGCATTTGCTGCAACCCGAGCAGGCTCCGCAGCATGAGGAACCTTTCTTTTTCCTGCGGAACGACAGAATGACAGCGCCGATTACGCACGCCGACAAGAGAATAAGGATAACCCAATCAATTCCGTTCATATCTATTTCAGAAAAGCATGCCGATCAGATGAACAACGGACGTGACAACCCATGCAACAAGGCACTGCCATACAACGATACCGATCGCCCATTTGAATCCCATCTCCCTGCGAATCGACGTGATTGCGGCAACGCATGGCGTGTACAGCAGAGAGAAGATCAAAAGACACAATGCGCTGAGGGTAGAGAGTGCAGCGTCGATACCGGTGCCAAACAGAATCTCCATCGTTGCAACCACGCTCTCTTTTGCGATAAAGCCGGTAATCAGCGAGGTGCAAATGCGCCAATCTCCAAGTCCCAGCGGCTGCATGATCGGAACCAGCCAGCTGGACAGGAAAGCAAGAATGCTGTCGTGCTGATCGGCCACCATGTTGAATCGCAGGTCGAAACTTTGCAAAAACCATACCACAATCGTTGCGATCAATATGACGGAAAAAGCACGTTGCAAAAAGTCTTTTGCTTTTTCCCACAGCAAGCGGATGACATTCTTAGCACCGGGCAGACGATAATCC
>JAUMVL010000103.1:3994-6195 GCA_030530185.1 Clostridia bacterium
GGCAGCTCCATGACAAACGGTACGGCCTCGCCACGGAACATTGTTCCTTTGTACAGAAACGCTGCGCCGATTCCGAGCAGAATTCCGAGCACATAGAGACCGATCATCATGAGGGCTCCGTGCCTTGGAAAGAATGCATTGACAAAGAACGCATAAATCGGCACCTTGGCGGAGCAGCTCATAAACGGCGTGAGAAGAATGGTCATTTTGCGGTCTCGTTCGCTTGGAAGCGTTCGAGTCGCCATTACGGCGGGTACCGTACAGCCAAAGCCGATCAGCATCGGAACGATGCTTCTGCCGGAAAGACCGATCTTGCGCAGAAGCTTATCCATCACAAACGCAACGCGCGCTATGTAGCCGCTATCCTCCAAAAGGGAGAGAAAGAAAAACAGCGTGACAATGATGGGCAAAAAGCTTAATACGCTTCCGACCCCAATGAAAAGGCCGTTAATAATCAGTGAATGCAGCGCGGTATTTACGTTTGCAGCACTTAGCGCCGCATCGACAACGTTCGATAGCGCTGCAATGCCTTGATCCAAAAGATTTTGTAAAAAGGCACCGATTACGTTGAAGGTGAGAAAGAATACGACGCCCATGATCAGGATAAAAGCGGGAATTGCCGTATACTTGCCGGTAAGAATGCGATCGATGCGTTCGCTGCGAAGCCGTTCCTTGCTTTCGCGTGGCTTATGAACCGTGTTGCTGGTCACCTTAGCGATAAACGTGAATCGCATATCCGCAATCGCGGCGCTGCGATCAAGTCCGCGTTCCTTTTCCATCTGCAAAATAATGTGCTCGGTCATCTCAGCTTCGTTTGAATCGAGCTGCAATTGAGAGGCAATCAGTGAATCGCCTTCGATCAGCTTGCTGACGGCGAATCGCAGCGGCAGACCGGCGGCCTTGGCATGATCCTCAATCAAATGCGCAATGCCGTGCAGACAGCGATGCACAGCGCCTCCGTTATGCGTTTCGTCACAAAAGTCCTGCCGAAGCGGTCTCTCCTGATAGGTCGCGATGTGAATCGCGTGGTCGATCAGCTCATGAACGCCTTCATTCTTTGCTGCGGAGATTGCAACGACCGGTACGCCGAGAAGCTGTTCCATTGCGTTGATGTCAACGCTTCCGCCGTTGGAGGTAACCTCATCCATCATATTCAACGCAACCACCATCGGCACGTTCATTTCCAACAACTGCATGGTCAGATACAGGTTGCGCTCGATATTCGTTGCATCGACGATATTGATGATTGCCTTGGGCTTTTCGTTTAAGACAAAGTTGCGGGAGACGATTTCCTCGGGAGAGTAGGGGGACATCGAATAGATGCCGGGCAGATCGGTCACAAGCGTATTGGGATACCCTTTGATTTGACCATCCTTGCGGTCAACGGTTACACCGGGGAAATTGCCGACATGTTGGTTTGCCCCGGTCAGTTGATTAAACAGGGTTGTCTTGCCGCTGTTCTGGTTGCCGACAAGCGCAAATGTCAGCAAGGTTCCGGCAGGAAGCGGATCACCGCTTCCTTTTGGATGGAATTTACCGCCTTCGCCGAGGCCGGGGTGAAACGATACGGTCGGAATTGTTTTGCTTTGCTTTGAAGGAGTAGATGCCTTAACCGTACGTATGCCGATCTTTTCCGCATCGGCAAGACGAAGCGTCAGCTTGTAGCCGCGAATCATTAGTTCCATCGGATCGCCCATCGGGGCATATTTGATCAGTTTGACTTCGGCCCCGGGAATCATGCCCATATCTAAAAAATGCTGCCGCAAAGCGCCTTCACCACCGACATCGGTGATAACCGCGCTTTGGCCGATTTCCAATTCCTTTAATTTCATAGAAACTTCCCCAATCTTTTTTCCTCGTATGCGCCCCCATGTTACCCCCGACGAACATGGTTAGTCAATCCAAACAGACAGGTTCGTCTTCATAATTCGTTCCTCATTTCGCCGTTTCAGCTCACGGCGAACGCAGAACATTTTTTTGAAAAAAATAGGAAATGGTTGTTGACTTTTTGAAAGGATTGTAGTATATTTAGAAAGTCGCTGAAAGAACGATGCGTAACGGGGTGTAGCGCAGTCCGGTAGCGCACGTGCTTTGGGAGCATGGGGCCGGAGGTTCAAATCCTCTCACCCCGACCAATGTGGCCCCGTGGTCAAGCGGTCTAAGACACCGCCCTTTCACGGCGGTAACAGGAGTTCGAGTCT
>JAUMVL010000104.1 GCA_030530185.1 Clostridia bacterium
CCTGACACCCACGAAACACCTGCACCTACGACCACGCCCTCGCCTACGGTAGAGCCGAATCCTGATTTTATGGATCAGGCGGCACAGCCGTTTGCCGAATCGTTTGAGACGCTGCCCGATGTGATCGACGCAGTAGCGCCTGGCGTTGTCGGCGTTGTGAATTGGCAGACGTATGAAAAAACACAGCGCCTTGTCGAATGGGGAAGCGGGTCCGGCTTTGTGATTACAACCGACGGATACGTGCTGACGAATCATCACGTCATCGAAGGCGCACAGCGGATTACGGTCAATCTGACAACCGGCGAGCAGTTTGAGGCAAGACTTGTCGGATCGGATAAAACGACCGATATTGCAGTTTTGAAGATCGACGCGGCAGGATTGACCGCCTTGCCGCGCGGCGATTCCGATCGTCTGCGCGTCGGAGAATTCGTATTTGCAATCGGTGATCCGGTTCAAAGCGAGTTGTCAGGTTCAGTTACATTCGGAATCATCAGCGCCAAATCGCGTGCGATCAACATTGAAGGCTTTACCAACGATTATATCCAGACCGATGCGGCAATCAACCTCGGGAACTCCGGCGGACCGTTAATCAACATGGATGGGTTTGTCGTCGGAATGAACAGCGCAAAAACCGTCACTGCAGGTTATGATGCGATGGGTAATGCAATCGCGGCAGAGGGCATCGGGTTTGCGCTGCCGATCAATCATGTTTGGGAAATTGCGACGCAATTGATTACGACGGGCTCGGTACCAAAACCCGGCATCGGTGTTACGATCAAACAGACCCGCGCAGAGCTTCGCGAACTTGCGGCCGAGGAGGGTGAGGAAATCCGTCCGTATATTGATTCCGTCACGGCAAATGGCCCGGCCGCAACCGCGGGCATGCAGGTCGGGGACGTCATTCTTGCGCTGGACGGAATCGAAATGAACGAGATGGAGCAGATTGTCGCTTATATCCGTGAGCATACCAAGATCGGACAGCAGATCGCGTTTACGATTGAACGCGAGGGGCAGACGATGGAGATCGTTGTCACAGTCGGCGATCTCAACAAAATGCCATAAGGCAGCAAGGAGCAACATGAATCAAAGAGCGCTTATCACGCTGGAATACGATAAAATCCGCGCCATGTGCGCTTCGTTTGCGGTCTCCGAGCTCGGCAAGGCGGAGGTGGAATCCCTTACGCCAAGCACCGATCTCGACACGGCACGCCGCCTGTTACGGCAGACATGGGAGGCGGATGCAATCTTTCGCCGCACCGGCCGCACGCCCGTTGATACGTTTCCCGATTTAAGGAATACGCTGCGCCGCGCTCATGCGGCGTATTCGCTTTCGATGGGCGATCTTTTGGGCGTTTCACGCTGCCTTTTTGTCAGTCGCAACGCAAGAGAGATTCTGCTCTCGGGAGACGAGGACAATGAACTGCATAGGCTTGCCAATCCGCTTTCGTCCCATCGTACGGTGGAGGAGGAGATCAACCGCTGTATTCTCTCCGAGGAAGAGATTTCGGATAACGCTTCGCCTGCGTTGTCGCGGATCCGCCGTCAGATGCGAATCACAAACGAGCGCGTCCGTGACAAGCTGAACAGCATCATCAAAAGCAGCACTTACCAAAAGTATTTGCAGGAACCCATCATCACGATGCGCAACGGACGCTATGCCGTTCCCGTAAAGGCGGAGTTTCGCCAGCAAATCGGCGGGCTTGTGCACGATCAAAGCAGTTCGGGTCAGACGCTGTTTATCGAACCGACCGCCGTGGTTGAACTTGGAAACGAGTATAAACGGTTGCTTGCCGAAGAAAAGCAGGAGATTGAACGTATCTTGGCAGGACTCACTGCGCTGGTTGCACCGTATGCCGATGAGCTGTACAACAGTCTTGGCCTGCTTGCTAAAATTGACGGAATCTTTGCAAAAGCAATCCTGGCGAGGGACCAATCGGCATATTGCCCGCGGCTGAATGATCAAAATCTGATACGCATCAAAAACGGCCGCCACCCATTGATCGACAAAAAAACCGTCGTACCGATCTCCGTTTGGATCGGCGACGGCTACAATACGCTGATCATTACGGGACCGAACACCGGTGGAAAAACCGTTACCTTGAAAACGGTCGGATTGTTTACACTGATGGCGTCTTCCGGTATGTTTTTGCCGGCGGATGAAAACAGCGATATCGCTGTATTTGACGAGGTCTGCGCTGATATCGGCGACGAACAGTCGATCGAGCAGTCGCTGTCCACATTCTCGGCCCATATGACGAACATCGTCGATATTTTGAACCGGGCGAACGCGCATACGCTTGTTCTGTTGGACGAACTTGGCGCCGGGACCGACCCGAACGAGGGCGCTGCATTGGCACAAGCAATTTTGGAACATTTGCAGCTTAGTGGTGCGGTCACATTTGCGACAACGCATTATTCCGAGATCAAAGCGTTCGCACTGACCAAAGAGGGAATGCAGAACGCATCGATGGAGTTTGACGTCGACCGTCTTTGCCCAACTTACCGCTTGTTTATCGGAATTCCGGGCAAATCGAATGCATTTGAGATCAGTAAGCGGCTCGGCATATCCGACGCCATTATCGAACGCGCCAGACAGTATCTCGAAACGGAGGACATCGCTTTTGAAGATGTGCTCAGCGGAGCAGAGGCGCAGCGCCGTGCAGCAGAAGAAACGGCCGAAAAGGTCAATGCCGAATATGCGGAAGCAAAGCGACTTCGGAGCGAGCTCGAAAAGGAGAAGAACAGGCTGCAGGCAGATCGCGCCGCGATTCGGGAAAAGGCGCGGGAGGACGCGCGTGAGATGGTCAACGATACGCGCCGTGAAATGGAGGCGTTGATCGCAAACCTGCGTCACGTTGAAAACATCGATCACAAAGCATTGGAGCGGGCAATCCAGTCTTCGCGCGATGCATTGCGAAAAAAACAGGCATCCCTTTACGATAACGGTGCGCTTCCGGTTGATGCTGCGGGTATGCAGCCCAATACGGTTACGCCCGGGCAAACGGTGCAAGTCGTCAGTCTCGGCAGCAATGCAACAGTCCTGAAGGCACCGGACGGACGGGGAAATGTGCAGGTACAGGCCGGCGCAGTCAAACTGTTCGTTCCGATCTCCGACCTGCGAATCGCAGAACAGAAAAAACAGGAGAAAGTCGTTACGCGTCCGCGCGAGATCATGACAGACATCAAGTCCATGAAGTATGAATTGGATCTGCGCGGCTATCTTGTGGACGATGCCATTTTGGAAATCGACGCATATATCGATCAATGTGTTCTTTCCGGCCGTACGGAATTCAATATCATCCACGGCAAAGGCACCGGTGCCTTGCGTGCAGGCGTTCAGAACTATCTGAAAACACACCCAAAGGTCAAAAGCTTTCGGCTCGGCAACTATGGCGAAGGCGATGCAGGCGTTACCGTTGTGACGCTCAAATAAGGAGGAAACGGCATGAAACGCACGCATTATCTGGCTTTTGCATTGATCATATTGATTGCAGCACTGGCGTTTGGAATCGTCGGGTTTGTAACCTTGCGCAACACTTCATCGGTTACAGAGATCAGCGATTACGGCATGATGCCATTCTACGTTTACAGCTTCGGCTACGGGACGGCTTACGATAACGACAGCAAGGACAATACGGACGCCACCATGCAGTATGTCGAATACCGCAGTGAGGATGGACGGTTCTCGTTTGTGCGCGAGGTCAATAACGACGAATATCTTGACTTTGAAATCGCCAGGGAAAATCAGGCGGAGCATCGTCCCGTACAGCGTTACGTTTATACGTACCGGCTGAACGGAGAGCTTCAGACCGTTATTCAAGAGCAGCAGCTGTCCGACAACCAACTGCGCGAGATCATTGGAAATACCAATAAGGTTACCGGCGGTCAGTATTTTGCGTTCGCGGGAATCCTGCTGATTGCAGGCGGTTATTTCCTGTATCTTGCCTTGAGAAAGAAAAAGGGCGCAGATAAAAAGAGTATGACTGATCACTGAAAATAAAGCACGGAAAAGAGCTGGATAAACAGCTCTTTTTTGCGCCTATTCCGCATCATGAATTTTTCGTTTACCGATCCGACAAAAAGAGCTCGAGTTCACTCAAGCTCGGACATGCCCGTCCGCCTGCCTGCATCACACAGAACGCTGCGGCGGCGTTGCCGTATCGATTTGCTTGTGCAAGTGACTTCCCCAAAAACAGAGCGGAAAGGAAACCGGCGTTGTAAACGTCACCCGCGCCGATGGTATCTACAACAGGAACGGAGAAAGCCGGACATTGGTAGGTTGCCGAGTCCGTATAGACCGTTGCACCGGATGCGCCTGCACGCGCGACGATCGTTCGTCCACCTTGCGTGAGCGCGCGAATCGCTTGCTCAGAGGCCGCTCCGGCAATGAGCGGCAGCTCTTCCTCGATCGATCCAAAGAGCACATCGCTGTATGAAACCGCCTGCATAAGATTTGCATAGAACGCTTCGTCACCGCGCGACTCAATGCGGGCATTGATGTCCAACGAGACCGGAATTCCGGCTTCATGACAGCGACACATCACCGTAAGCTGCGTCATTGCCGCAGGTTCCTCGCGGAGCAGCAAACCGCTGCAATGCAGCCATCCGATCGTTTCACAAAGGTTTTGCGGGATCTGGCCAAGTTGCACCTGATGCTGGCTGGCGTGCGTACGATGCGTTGCAAAGGCGGTCCGCTCTCCGAATTCGTCTACGACGATTGCAATCAGGAGCGTCGGGACACTTGGATCGATTGCCATACAGCTGACATCCGTTCCAATGCGAAGAAGTTCTTCCTTCAGCGCATATCCGTATACATCATCGCCCACCGTGCCGCAAAATTGAACGGGGATTCCGAGTGCGCGAAGTCCGGCTGCCGTATTGGCAACACTGCCGCCATGACGGAATACAACGTCCGTCTCTTCACGCGTAACAAACTCGCCTCGTTTGCTGCGGCGGACCATGCCGAGCGGAAGAACAAGGTCGGCGCAGATATCCCCGAGACAGAAGACCGGTTTCATGCTTTCTCCTTGCATAAATGTGATATTATGTATTGTAACACCCTGCTTCCAAATGTGCAAGCAATCTGATCCGAACGACAAATGTGAAACTTTTGGCATCCGGCGAAAAAATGTTTTCATTTTATAACAGATGTGGTATACTGAAAAAAACGGAAAGGAGCAGGGAAATGGAAGCAATCTTTGGTTCGCTGTGGCTCCCGTGTCTGATCTGCTTCGTGGCGGGGATCGTTTTGCTTGTAACGGAACTGTGCCTGCCCGGCTTTGGACTTGCGGGATGCACCGGCATCGTCTGTTTTCTGGCAGTCATTGTCATGCAGTATCTCACCAATTCTCCGACTGCCGCAACGCTCGTTTCCGCCGTTATGGCGGCAATTATTGTGTTGCTGGTGGTTGTGTTCGTCCGTTCCATCAATCATGGCGCGCTGTTCCGTTCGCCGATCGTATTGAAGGATCGGATCGACGGAGAGGCGACTTCGGTTTCTGACGGGAAAAATACCGAACTGATCGGAAAAACCGGTATCGTGGAAACAACGCTTCGACCGAGCGGCACCGTTTTAATTGACGGAAAACGCTATACGGTTAAGGCGCAGGCAAGCTTTGTCGAAAAGGGAAGCACCGTAACGGTTGCAGCGGTAGAAGGTTTGGACATTCTTGTCGAATGAAATACTGTAAGAAATGCGGCGTCCTATATGCTACGGACGTCTGCCCCAAATGCGGCATCGTGCCGCCGGAACAGCAGGAGGCGGAACAGGCTCCCGCAGACAGCCGGACGGTACGGCGTCAATGGATCGCGCTGCTGATCGGGATTCCCGCGTTCATTCTCGCGATCATGCTGATTGTTTACCTGTTCCGAACCATTACCATGTAAAAAGGAGAGAGAACACATGAATGCTTTGTTAGGTGCTGCTATGCTGCTGGAGTTCAACTTTTTCTACATCCCGGTGGCGATTTTGATCTTGATTCTGCTGATTATTTTTTTCACATTTGTTCCGGTCGGACTGTGGATCTCCGCCAGCGCAAGCGGCGTTAAGATCGGCTTGTTCCAGCTGGTCGGCA
>JAUMVL010000105.1 GCA_030530185.1 Clostridia bacterium
CAACGTCCGCGATCGCCGGTGCGGTAGATGCGCTCGGGGTATTCCGGCCGAAGCGGATTCTGGCAAAATGCCTTTGCGGTGCGTTCGGGATCGTTCCAGTACCCGTGGCACAGCGCCACACCGCGGATGCAGATCTCGCCCTCGTTGCTCGAGCGGTTGTTTTCGTCCAACAGGATGATCTCGGTATTCTCAAACGGTCTGCCGATCGGAATGCTCTCACCTTCCGCAAACGCACGGTTCACCTCGTACCAGCAGGACATGCCCGTGCACTCAGTCGGCCCATACAGGTTGATGTACCGTGCCAGCACGTGCGTCTGCCATGCGTGCAGCTGCTTGATCGGAAAGACCTCGCTGCCGAATGCAACGGTTTTCAGCGTATGCGGCACGACCTCGTCGAAGGTATGCAGCGCGGAAATCAGCGTCAGCGCAGGAACGACCCAGCAGATCGTCGTAATGGCATGCTCGTTCAAGAAGTTCACGAGCGGCACCGGGGACGAGAACAGCACCTTGGGAACAATCCAAAGCGACGCACCCATCTTCAACGTCGAAAGGAGCTCCTTTAAGCACGCGTCCACATACAGCGGCGCCTGCATTCCGAATACATCCTTGTCGGTCACGCGCAGTACGCGCGTCAGTTGATCGGCGTAGTCGAGCATCGCGCTGTGCTTGCCGACAACTCCCTTGGGCGTGCCCGTCGATCCGCTTGTAAACACAATATACGCAGGATCGGTATCCAGAATCTTTTCATATGTGTGCTCGAGCATGCATGGCTCGATCTCTGCTTGATTCAGGTCATCGATCAGCAGCGCTTTCCCCGTATAGCCGAACCTTTGGGCAAGCAATTCGGTATCGGCGTCGCAGATGAGAAAACGCGGATGCACCTGTTCTAAAATGCTTTTGATCCTTAGCTCCCCCATCTCCGCATCGAGCGGTACATATGCGCATGCGGCACGCATGACGCCGAGCAGCGCCGCGAGCATTCGTGCCGAACGTGGCAGCAGCACCGCGACCGGCTCACGCGACGCGCCTGCCGTCAACAGCGCCGAACCGATCCGTTTGGTCCAAACTGTGATCTCCGAGAAGGTCAGAGATTCGCTTTCATCGCAGAAAGCTGCTTTATTCGGGCGCAGCTGCGCCTGTAAATCAAGATACTCCAGGATTGTTTTCATTTGCCTGTATCTCCGTCCCGTTCTCGCCCGGTGCGGCATTGGTGTTCTCTGTCTCGGCAGCCAGCAGCTCGTCGTCATACGGATCGATCGTGTTGCCGGTCGAATGCTGTGTGACCCAGTCCGCTTCGACAGCCGCCGCCTTTGCCTTGTCAAATCGTTCGGTCGCTACCGGCGGCGTCGCATGCACATCGTAGCCCCAGAACCGTTTCATGACCGAACACTGCGCATCGGTCCACATGCAGCATTTATATCCGTGCTCGCGCGAATTCGTTGCATCGAAATGGTACCAGCCGGTACCGATGTTGACGAGCAGCCAATAGTGATGCGTATTGAAGCTCTTGCGCTGCATAATGAAAATCTCGGCCTCGGTACTCTCCAGCAGTGCCCGGGCAAGCGAGTTGGACGTGTAGCAATCGCCTTTACCCTTTTGGATGCCGCGCAGCGCCTCTTTGCGCCAGTCGGTCTTATCCGACCGGCTCGTATAACGCACGTGTGTAAACACGTAATCGTAGATCGCAAAAACCTTATCGGCAAGCGTCATATCCTCGGTCGTAATATCCGCCATAATCCGCTGCACATATTTGTCCAGCTTGTCCGTATTGACCTTGGACTTTTTGATCCAGATCGTTGCACGTTTTGATGTCGAATTGCCCGCCGCATCGGTTGCCGAATAAACCACCGAATAATAACCGGTCTTGTTTGGATTGACGCTGCTGGTATCGACCGAAACCGGAAGCTCTCCGTCCGCATTGTCGATTGCCGCGACGCCCTCAAGATAAGTGATCGCCTCGTCCAGATAGTAATACCGCGTCTTGATGCCGTATAGTTCGGGTGGGGTCGTATCCGGCGCCAGTATTATCTGCACGGTCGTTCCGCTCTCATTGCCTGCCGCATCGGTCACAAGGATCGTCACCTCCTGCGGATCGGGGTTTGTCCAGTCCGGCTCCTCGGCATATACCGCGCTCGTTTCGGTTGCATCCTCGATGGTGCAAATGGACTTTGGTGCGAGCGAATGCTGCAGGTATCCTTTGACGGTTCCGCCGGTTACCAGCGGCGGCGTCGTATCGCGCACCTCGACAAGCGCCAGCTCCGGCTTTCCGTCCACCTGCACCGAGACCGCATACATGCCGATCTCGTCCGGAATGAAGTCCTTGATCAAGACGGCATCGTCATATTCAACCCCTTCCAGGCACTCGGCAGCCGTCAATTTGGTCTTGCGCGCCTCAATCACAATCGGCTGCGTATGCGTAAACAGCAACCCGGCCGAAACATCGGTTTCATTGCCGCCCGCATCGGTCACCCGAATCGAAACAGACTGAAAGTTGCGATCCGTTTTATCCGGTTCGGTCAAAAAAGCTGCCGTTGTCTCGGTCTCATCGTCGATCTCAATCAAGAAATCCTTCGCGGTCAACGGTTCCTCCGGCTCCCAGAACAGCGTCTGGGCCCGCACGACCGGCGCCACAGTATCCACAACCGTTAGCGATGAGGTCACATGTTCACCGTCGATCGTAAAGCCGATCGGGTACGTTCCCGGGGTGTGCAGCATCCCGTCGGTAATCTCGGTCATCTGCTCGGGCACATAATCATCGGTCAGAAATGCCCGCGCAGGCGGCGCATCGCTGCCGGCCTCGACCGTAACACCCTCCTCGGAAAGAATCCGAATGTGCAGCAGGGACGTTACGCTGCTGCGGTTTCCGGACGCATCCTCAAGCAAAACCGTCGCTTCGCAGTCGCCGACGGTGCCAAACGGGGGCGTTGTCTCATACAGGACCTTAACGCGGTCCGCATCCTTCAAATTGGTAATCAGTTCGTCGGGCTGCAGCGTCACAAGTGTCGATATCGTCTTTTCCACGGGCAGAGCCGTCGGCGCTTTGGTATCGCATATATACAGCCACACGGTACGCCGTCCGCCGTTTGCTTCGATCTCGATGGTATGCCAGCCCTTTTGAGGCCTTGCGGCAGGCGGATCGATATAGCTTGCCGCCGTATTCCTTGCAAATTCCGAGATCTCCGGGATGCCCTCGCCATACTCCCAGACGACAATGGGCTTTAGACCGAAATACCAAATTGCAAAAAATGTCAGAACGCCGAACACCCCTGCAGCAAACAGCAGGATAATCCCTGCCGCAGCGCGCCGCAGGGAAGACGTGGCGTTGTTCGGATCGGATTGCCGATTCTCCATATCGTTTGAAATCCTCGTTACGGTGTCTGTTCCGCTTTCTCCGCAGCGATCACGGCGTCGACCAAAAACGGCTCGGTCGCAATCGGCGGGTAGATGGATTGCTCATAGTTCCAAAAACCTACGGGACTGCTGCATTGGCTGTTCGTCCACATAAAGCAGCGCCAGTTTGCGGTACCGTTGTGATTCGCATCGAGATGGTACCATCCTGTGCCAACGTTGACAATCAGCCAGTAATGGCGCGTATATCCGCCCTTGCGTGTCACGCTCATGTACGGAATGTCCGTTTCATCAAGCAGCGCGCGCAGCGTTGTGTAAAACGTGAAGCAGTCACCGGTTCCGTACTGGAACCCCCGCAGCGCCTCCTTACGCCAATCGCTCTTATCGGAATGTCCCGTGTAGCGCACATGGTCGTACACGTAGTCATACAGCACGACAAGCCGTTCGGTCCGCGTCATCTCCGGCGTCGTGACGCTGTCCACAATCTCCCGGGCCTTGGCCTTCAGATCCGCTTCCGACACGCCTGCGCGAATGAACGTAAAGCGCACGGTTTGGGTAGCGACATTTCCGGAGCGGTCCACGCTCGTGTAGGTCACCGGATAAACGCCGGGCTGATTCCGATCGACCAAAGACGCGTCAACCGTCACCTCGGTTTCGCCGTCCACGGCATCGGCTGCGAATACCTCAGCAAGGTATGCCACCGGCTCGTCAAAGTAAACGCTCTGACTGCGCACGCCATACAGCTTGGGAGGTTCGGTATCCCGCACCAGCGTCAGCTTAAACGACACACTTGCGGTATTTCCCGCACCATCGGTCGCCGTAAGCGTAACCGGCTGCTCGCCTGCCTTTGTCCAGTCGATCTCGGTCGCAGAGGTCAGCGTCACCCCCGTCACATCCGACAGCTCTCGGCAAAACGCCGCCGGATCGACCGGATGGTCGAGATACCAAGTCGTATCCTTGGCAATCAGCGTCGGCGGCACCGTATCAACCACATCTACAAGCGCAATCTGCCGTTCGCCATCCGCCATCAGCGCAACGGCATATGTCCTGATGCGATTGGGCACGAACGGCGCGATCATCGCCGCCTCGGTATAGCTGCCCGCCGGCAGACACTCCTCCGCCGTCAAGGCCTTGCTCCGTGCCTCCACGGTCAAAGGCGTTGCAATCGTAAACAGCAATCCCGCTGTCAGGTCGGTCGTATTGCCTCCCGCATCGGTCAGCCGGATTCCAATCGACTGAAACGAGCGTTCGTCGGGATTCGGCTCGTTCAAAAATTCCGCGTTCACGTCGGACCCGTCGCACAGATTCTCTAAAAAATCTGCAGGCTGCACCTCGGTCCCCGGCGCGGCCAGCACCGTTTTTGTTTCGGCCTTGGGCGGGATCGTATCGATAACGGTCAATGCGGTGACGTAGTTCATGCCATCCACGGTGATTGTAATCGGATGCTCACCCGGGGTTCGCAGGACCGTTTCATCCAAGCCCGCCACGCTTTCAACCGCATAATCATCGACCAAAAAAGCACGTACATCGGGCGCTTCGCTGCCCGCCTCGACCGTAAGCCCGTCACCGGTCACCCGAATATGCAGCGCTGCCGTCACGCTGCTTCGATTGCCGGAGGTATCCTCCAAAAACACCGTAACCGGATAATCGCCGACCGTTCCGAACGGCGGTTCGGATGCAAAGCTGACCCGCACCTGATCCGCATCGGAAAGCCCGTCAATCAGTTCATCCGGCTGCAAAACGACCTTCGTTGAGATGGTTCGCTCCAGTCCTGTCGCGCGCGGCGCCTTTGTATCGCGCACCCAAAGCCATACCGTGCGTTGTGCGCCGTCGGCTTCTGTCAGCTGTACCCGATTGAACCCGAGTATCGGCTTTGTCGGGGCTTCGACATAGCCAACCGCCCGTTTCCCGAATGCTTCGGGCGGTGGAAGCGGCTCGCCGTACTCATGCAGCAGAATCGGCTTCAGTCCGAACCATGCGATCCCTACATACAGGAAAAACCCGCCGACTGCCGCCCCAAGCAGCGCTGTCAAACCGCCCAGTATCTGAGAGCGGATTGTCTTTGTTCCGCTCGCTTTCTGTTGTTGTTGTTCCATGTTCTCCTTCCCGGCGCGGCAAGGCACAAAACGTCTTATGTACCGGTCTGCATCCTTGCACGTTCCGCTGCGATCACCGCGTTCTTGTCGAACGGCTCCGTAGCGATCGGCGGATAATCGGATTCCTCATAACGCCAGAAATACGGCTTTACCTTGCATTGTTTGTTCGTCCACATAAAGCAGCGGTGCTTGTGATGCGAGGCGTAGGTCGGATCAAAATGATACCATCCCGTGCCGACATTCACAATTACCCAAAAGTGCCGGGTTCGTCCGCCTTTACGGGTCAGGCTCATGTAATCGACGTCGATCCGATCGAGCAGCGCCCGCGTAACCGAATAGAACGTAAAGCAATCGCCCTTGCCGGTGCGGATGCCGCGCACGGCCTCCTTGCGCCAATCGTTTTTATCCGATGCATTGATGTAATGCACATGGCCGCGGACATAATTATATACCGCCTCGAGCTGCTCGGTCTTGGTCATCCCATCGGTCAAAATCCCAGCAAGCACCTCATCCGCAAGCGTCTGAACCTCCTCGTCCGTCACGGTTGCCGCAACGAACTTGAATCGGCACGTCTCGGACGACGTGTTTC
>JAUMVL010000106.1 GCA_030530185.1 Clostridia bacterium
TGGTCGATGTACGAAACCTTCATGGAATGATTCCTTCGATCAACGATTTCCAGATCGGCCATGACCGCTGCATTGTACAGTGTGCTGGAGAGCTGACAAACGCCGCCGCCGGCTTGCTTCACAACGGTACCGGCTTCATATGCGCCGGCCTTTTTCCAACCATTGGCAATCGTACGGGTACCCAGCGTTCCGTTGGCAGAAAACACATCGCCCGGATGCATCAGCGTGCCGCTGATCATTTCCGCACCTTTTTTCACATTATATTTGCGGTTTTTGTCGCTGTCTGCATAACTTGTGGTTTTTCTTCCGCGCAAGACAAACTTTTCCTTCACATTGTCACGCGTAATCTCAGCAGGCGTTTCGATCATCGGCGCTTCGATCGTATCACCGTCGGATGCGCTCTTCAGTGCGGTTGCCATCGCTTCCTGATCGACGGTTTTGCCGGGGACGTCATCCGTATACGCGATCGCATTCTGCTCGGAATCGTAGGCGACGGAGGCATTGACCGGTTCGGTGTTGTGCTCCGATGCATAGGCAAGGATGGCGTTTTTCAGTGCGGCGTCGTCAAACGACAGGTCCACTTCATATGCTTTCCCGTGTTCTTTAATTTCGGCAACTTCGGCCATGACCTTGTCATAGCCCTTATCCTCGCGTACCAGGTTGAATGCCTCGGTCAGCACATCCTCCAGATTGTCGTTGACCGTGAGTTCCGCTCCGGAGAACGGAACAATGCTTTCACCGTCCTGTACCGAAACGGTAAATTTGCTCTTTGCTTCTGCAACCGCTCCCGAAACGGCTGTCGTCGCTTCTTCAATGGTCATCCCGCCGATCGGAACATCACAAACGGTTACACCGTCCAAGAAAGTTGCGCGGCGTAAAATCGTATTCATTTCTTCAATTTTTGTATTATCGATCGGAGGCTCCGTCACAATCGAAATGACCTGCTGCGGCAGTTCGGTTGGCTGTGCCGCCTGAGCAGGATCGACAGAACCCTGCTCAGTCGGTTCCGCACATGCGACAATCAGCAGAATCGCTGCTAACATGCAGAGAGCCGGCCATCCTCGGAAAGTTCTTTTCATCTATCCTATCCTTCTTTCTCATCATTGCGCAATCGCACATTATTCTTCAGATGCATTGTATCACATTTTTTTGCTCTGACCATCCATTTTGAAAAGCGTTTATAAAGAAGTTACAATTTGGACGAATTTTATGATTTCTTTTTACAAAAAGGATGAAAAATCGATTTTGCTGCAAATCCAATGCGGCACGGTGCGGAGCCGGATTGACTCTTTTCAACCGATCGGATCTGTGATATACTGAATCATCATACCGAAAGGGCATCCAAGGATGATGAAAAAAAGAAGCGGTCTTTCTCCAATGGAATACGCAATGTCCTATCTGACAGCGCGCGACCGCACGGAGCGTGAGATGCAAACGTATCTCGATTCAAAGGAATTCGGAGAAGCGGATATCGATGCAACGCTTTCCCGATTAAAGGAGCTCGGATTGATCAACGATCGTCGGTATGCCGAGCAGTTTGTCCGCACGCGCCTTGCAACCAAGCCGGTTTCCAGGACACACCTGTACCGGCAGCTTCTGGAACACCAAATTCCAAAGGAGTATATCGCAGAGGCGCTGGATGTAGTTGATCCGGACGAGGAGCTGAAACATGCGATCGCTGTGGCAGAAAAGTTTTATCGGCAGTTTTTGAATCTGGATTCTCAAGTTCGAAAGCAGCGTGTTCTTTCCCGCTTGCAGGCGCGCGGCTATGGATATGACATCAGCAGCAAAGCGTATCAATCGGTTGAAGACGAAACGGAGGAGTGGTCATGAAACGAATCGTCCTGCCGGAGGATATGAAGGCGTGGGATCGGAGTCGAATCATCGGAGGAATCCCGTCCGAAACGCTGATGCTTCGTGCGGCGCAGGGACTGAAAGAAGCGGTCATGCGGCTTCGCTCATCCGAACAAACCGTTACCTGCATCTGCGGAAGCGGAAATAACGGCGGGGACGGGTTCGCACTTGCATGGCTTTTGCAGCGGGAGGAGATTCCCGTTCGGATCGTATTTGTCGGACGGGAAGAAAAACTGACCAAGGATGCCGCGTTTTATCGGGAGCTTGCCAAAACGGCAACGGTTTTAGAGGACGCATCCTGGCAGCCGATGGAAAACGAGCTGCTGGTGGATGCGATTTTCGGCATTGGATTGGATCGCCCTGTCACCGGCCGATATGCTGATTTGATCGCATCCATGAATGCATCTCAAAAGCCCATCCTTTGTGCAGACATTCCATCGGGTTTGGATGCAAAAACGGGAGCGGTGCTTGGGATAAGCGTCCGGGCGACGGAAACCGTGACGATGCAGTTTGTCAAGACGGGCATGCTGCTTGGACAGGGTCCCGCTTATTCCGGCAGGATTACGGTCTGTCCACTTGCAGAGGAGCAGCCGTTTGCGTTCTCAAAGGACCTGTTTTGGCAGGAGCCCCGGGATGTGGAAACGCTGCTTCCGCCGCGTCCGTTCGATTCCCATAAGGGGAAGAACGGACATGCCCTGCTGTGCGTCGGTTCAAAGCAATATATCGGCGCGGCATTGCTGTCGAGCCGCGCGGCGCTTCGGGCAGGGTGCGGAATTCTTTCGGTTTGCGTGCCGGATGCCGTGCGCCCGGCCTTTGCAGCGCTTCCGGAAGCGATCACCGTTCCGACCGGAACAGAGGACTGGGACGAAGCTGCCTGCACCGTCGCAATCAGGGCGCTGGAAAAGAAAAGTGCGGTTGGGATCGGCTGCGGCATCGGAACCGGTGCGATTGAGCCGCTTTTGAAAGTTGCGCTCAAATCAGGGGTTCCGGCCGTGATCGATGCGGATGGACTGAACCATATGGCATGCAATCGAGATTTGTTGAACTTGCTGCATCCCAATGTTGTCATTACCCCGCATCCGGGCGAGATGGCACGCCTTTTGAACGGTACCGTCGACGAGGTGCTGTCCGATCCGCTTGCGGCGGTTCATGCGTTCCCGTGCATTACCTTGCTGAAAGGCGCTACAACGATTGTATCCGACGGGTCGAAAACCGTATTCTGTACGGAAGGCACACCCGGCCTTGCAAAAGGCGGAAGCGGAGACGTGCTGACCGGCATCATCACCGGCTTGCTCAGCCAGGGACTCAACCCATTTGATGCGGCGCGTGCTGGAACCTACTTACTCGGGACGTGTGCAAAGGAGGCGTACCGGCTGCTCGGCCAGCGAATGCTTCTTGCATCCGACGTCATTGAAGCATTGTCCGAAGCATTGTGAAAGGACCTTTATGGAGAAGAAAATCAACGGAAACATTGCAGGGATTCGTGATACGCTTTTAGCGGAAATGCAGATCCTGTACGAGATGGAACAGCCGACCGGCATGTTTCTGACGCGTGAGCTTGCCGAACAGCTTGCCGATTTTACGGGCAGGATCGGTCGGGAAATATCGGTTTATATTTCCCGTGGAGGATTGATTGCGGATGTTTCGATCGGCGATGCAAGTACGGTTTCCATGCCGAATATGCGACTCGTGCGCAACATCGATCGGCTTTGCGGCGTGCGCTGCATCCATACCCATCCAAACGGAAGCGGGTATCTCAGCGACGTCGATCTCGGCACATTAAATTCAATGCGCTTGGATGCAATGGTCGCAATCGGCGTGCGCGACGGAAAGCCGACCAGCGTCTACGCTGCTTTTGTTGGAGAGATGGAGGATGAGGAGCGCAAGCGCGTCATCTATGGCCCGATGCGGCACAACCAACTGCCGCAGCGGGGCCTGCTGGATGCAATTGCCGATGCGGATGCAAGGCTGAAAGCGCCGGCATATGCGGTCACGCAAAGCGAACCGGAACGTGCAATCCTGGTCGGGATTGAAAACAACGACGGATACGATACCTTGGAAGAACTCAAGCAGCTCGCCGATACGGCAGGCGTCAAGGTCGTTGCGACCGAGCAGCAAAGGCGGCGTCCCGTTGACAACGCAACCTATGTCGGATCGGGCAAGGCAGACGAGCTCCGCTTGCTCGGCAGCGCAACCGAAGCGGATCTGTTCATCTTTGACGACGAGCTTTCCGCCATTCAGATTCGCAATCTCGAAGATATCCTCGGTGCGCCGGTCATCGATCGGACCATGCTGATTTTGGATATTTTCGCAACGCGCGCTACCACGCGTGAGGGCAAGCTGCAAGTGGAGCTCGCTCAGTTGAAATACCGCCTGCCGCGTCTTTTGGGTGCGGGAGTTGTTCTGTCGCGTCAGGGTGCTTCGGGCGTTGGCATGCGCGGCCCGGGTGAAAAGAAGCTCGAGGTGGATCGTCGAAGAATCCGCCGCAGAGTGTTTGAACTGGAGCAGGAGCTTGCAGAGGTGGAAAAGCAACGAGGTCTTCGGCGTTCCGCCCGAAAGCGAAACGCAGTCCCGCTTGTTGCCTTGGTTGGCTATACAAACGCCGGAAAGAGTACGCTTCTGAATGCATTGTCGGAAAGCAATGTGCTTGCCGAGGATAAGCTGTTTGCAACGCTTGATCCGGTTGTACGCAAACTGACATTACCCAATGGGACTGAGTGCCTTTTGTCCGACACGGTGGGCTTCATCAACAAGCTTCCGCATGAGCTCGTTCAGGCGTTTCATTCGACACTCGAGGAAGTGCGCGACGCAGATCTGATCCTGCATGTCGTCGATTCTGCCTGTCCGTATTACGATATCCAAATGCGTGTGGTCGAACAGGTTTTAACGGAGCTCGGCGCAGGTGATACGCAGGTTATCGAAGTTTATAATAAAATCGACCGGGAGGAGGCTTCACCGCGGCATCGGGACGGAGCTGCGCTGATCAGCGCCAAAGCCGGAACAGGGCTCGATGCGCTGCTTGAACAGATTGAAACCGCCTTGAACCGAACCCAAACGCGCGTGGAACTGATCGTTCCGTACGACCAATATGATGCCATGCAGACCGTGCGGGAAATCGGTACGATTCTTTCCGAATCATACGAGGATGACGGTGCACACATCGTTGCCATGTTGGAAGCGGAAAAGCTGTACAAGCTGCAAAAAGCACTGAAAATTCCGGCAAGCAGGCCGAAAGCGGATTGGGAGGAGAACGATGATTGACAGTATCGGATTCGATCTGGACGGAACCCTGTGGGACTATGCGGCACGATACGGAGATTTCTTTGCCGAAGCGGTAAAGGATCTTCCGTATGTACATCGCCCAACCGTTGAGGAAGTTTATGCCGTGACGGGGCTTCCCGCACTCGAATATGTTGAAAAGCTGTTTCCGGAACTGAAGGATAAGCCGGAAGCATTGAAGCTTGCAGTATTTCGGCGTGCAGAAAAGCTCGGCTGCGACACGATTCTGAAAGAAGGCGGGCGCCTTTATGACGGATTGGAACAGATGCTCCAAACGCTTTCCGACAAGTATGCGCTGTTTATTGCGAGCAATTGCGAGCCGATGTATCTCGATAACTTTTTAACCTTCTACGGCTTTCGACATTACTTCACCGATGTAATCTGCCAGGACATGACCAAGGGCTTGCATACCAAGGGCGAAAACATTAAAATCCTCTGTGAACGAAACGGCTTTTTGCATCCGGCATTTGTCGGCGATGCACAAAGCGACGCGGATGCCGCAAAGGAAGCGGGTGTGCCGTTCCTTTGGGCAAGCTATGGGTACGGACATGTGCCGAATGCTATTTACCGATTGAACAAGCCGATGGACCTTGTATCTCTGATCGAGACCCTATAACAAAACGGGAGTGCAATGCGGATGACGCCATGCACTCCCGTTGTTTTTCTTTGCGTTCATTTAAGAGACATCATGCGTTGCATTTTTCTGCCGGCTCCTGCTCAATACCGATCCAAGCAGCAGATAGGACAGGACACCGAGTACACAGAGTGTGCTTCCCAAAATCCAGTAGAGTCGAGTGAGCGGATGATCCGTCCCATAGATCTCCAAAATCCCGCTTACGATACTGCCAAGCGACATGGCGGCAATTCCTCCGTGATAAAGAGCCGCA
>JAUMVL010000107.1 GCA_030530185.1 Clostridia bacterium
AAATCATGCCTGTTCCAAGAAATTTGATTTTACTGTCTTACCAGCAGAGAGCCTTACCGAGCTTGTTTTTTCGGACACAGGCGAAGGATTCGATCCAACGGACATCCCGCATCTGTTTGAACGCTATTATAAAGGAAAAAACGCCGGTGCGGACAGCATCGGTATCGGCCTCGCGCTGACGCGGCAGGTACTCGCCGCGCAAAACGCAACGATTGCCGCTGCAAACGGCTTGCACGGCGGCGCGGTATTCACGGTGCGGTTCTATAAGGCGGTGGTGTAAGCGCCGCCTTTTCCTTTACCTGATACACGGATGAATTACGCTGCCGTCGATTGCGTTCAGCACCAGATAGCAATTGTCAGATTCCGTAAATTCATTCCGCTCGCCAGTCGTGAACTCCTGCGGTGAAGCATACTGTGTAACGGTTTTCCCGAAAAAGGACCAGGTCGGAATCATCCGTTCAGTATCATCGAATCCTTTTTCACACGTCTGTGTCATCCCGAGTTCAATGCGGTCAATCCGAACCATACGCCCGGTCACGTTGTCCTGCGCCGACACATCCGGCAACGAGCCCTTGATCGCTTGTTGCATAAAAATCTCCGTAATACGATCGAATGGAAGCAACGGAACATTGACTTCGATACACCGCCCGATCCGGCTCGGCATATGCCAATACAGATAAACAACCCCTGAATCGCGCACATGCACCTCGGCATATTCACTTTGATACGGATCGGTATACAGCTCTCCATCTTGAACGGAATCCGGAGAAAAGATCTGATCACAGGACCGCGAAATATCCAAACGTTTGCCATAAAGCGTTGCAGGAATGCCTGCAATCGGGCGCGTCAGCCATATCACATAGCATCGCTCCCATTCAGAACGCGGAAGCTCCTTATCCATCGGAACGCAGCTGCCTGCCTGAATTTGTACAGGCTCAAGCCCGCTACCGCCAAGCTTCTCCAGATACGTCTTCGCCGTTTCTATGGCCTCCTCTTTGGAGATCGTAACACCCTTCATGTGTTCGAAATCTTCGTCGAGCATTCCCGCCTGAGCAAGCGCAAGTCCGACGCCGTCATCCATACTGTTGAATTCCACATCAAAAAGGCCGACATCCAAATAGGCCATGCGCTTTTTTCCAAGGTCTGCCATACCAGACACTCTTCGTTCAGCCGCGTATACGGACCAGATCGACGGAATTTCCGTGCCCGCAAGCTGATCCGGCATTGCATAGTAGATCTTTTGCCACGCTTCGATCTCGTTCTGCCATTCGGCAATCGTTTCATTTTGATCCGCTTGCTCCCATTCCCGGAAATTCGGGTATTCAAGTTCCGGATTCGCAATCAATTGTTTCAAGTGCGCAATTACCGTATCGATTTCCTGCTGCGATTGCGGCTGCTCTGTTTGCGGAAACAGGATCGGCTTATCCTCCGCCATAATCTTCATTGTTTTTTCCGCCCAAGACGACGTTGCAGGGATGCGCTCTACTTCAACAACCGGAAACAGATCGCAATCTGGCACAATCACCTCTGCATCGACCGAAAGCATAAACCCGTTTGCCGGAATCGGTTCAAGTTGCAGCGAGGTCGGTGCGGCATAGTGTGCCGGATTTCCCTGCACATTTTGCAGTCTCACCCCGGTCGCTGCCGCCGGCCTTTGGCACGCCAAACTGCTCATTGTAATGAGTAGGCATAAGCTCCACAGAATTCTTTTTTTCATCGTGTTCTCCTTTCATGTTTCATAAAAGGAAAGGGGGACGGCACGGACCGATCCGTTCGCCATCGGCTGCGAACGCCCGATGAGATGATCCGAATCAATTGGTACGTTCACGCTTTCGGCAAGGGATCGGCCAGGAGAAAGGCACGTGCAGCTGTTCACCGCGTCGCCGCTGCTCCGTTCGGAAATTCCCGCGGGCGGCTTTCGCATGGGGTCGCGGCATGGAGCGAACCGTCGGCTTTCCGCGAGATCGCGGCCCTTTGGGGAGAAATTCGATTGGGGTGATCGGACTTCAAAGGCGGGATCTCAAACGGCGAGGGGCTGCCGACCGGCTCGCTTGGGAAAAACCGGAATGGAGCGCTCCCCCTTTCCTCGCTCATTATAGAGTCCGATTTCGTCCAAAACGTCTCAAAACTATGAACAAAATGCGGAATCTTTGTCCCTTCGGGAAAAATTTACAACTTTTCCGGAAGGTCCGAACGCACTCGCGATGATTCGCCAAAATGCGGACGAATTGCGTCATAAGCTTGAATTTTGCGTTAACAGACGTCGGAACCGCTTGCGCAGGCGCGAATTCGGTCGTAAACTGGGGGCATGAAACAATCAAAGACCGAGCTGCATCAACCGAACGAACAGCCGCGGAACGCCCCCTTGGCCGAAACGATACGGACCTGGCCGGAAGAAACCTTGCCGGCGCTTTGGCAGAAAACCAAGGCCGGTTTTCTTTTGCTGCGGCAGCGGATCGCGGCATGGACGAAAGCCCTGTGGGATCGCTACCGTGCCCAGAGCATTGAGCGGCAGCGGCTGATCGCCGCGGGCGCGATGGGCGGCGTCGCCGTTTTTCTGTTTGCAATCGCATTGATTGTGGGCATCTCGTCGTGCAACGGTCGCCGTGCACAGGCTGCAGCGCGTGCGATGGTACTCTCTGCCGAAGCCGAAGAATCCGAACCGACGGCGCTGCCCGTTTCGATGGACGAGCTCGGCCCGACCGAGGAGTGGGAGGACAACGAAGCCGTTCCCGCGCCGACCGAAAAGCCGCAAAGTCTGAAAAAGCACGCCGAAAGTCCCGAGGTGCTTGCTCTGCAAAAGCGCTTAATTCAGCTCGGCTATCTTGAAATCGACGAGCCGACCGAATATTTCGGCAGCGCGACCGAATACGCGGTCAAGCTGTTTCAGCGGCAGCATGAATTGACCATGGACGGAGTTGTTGGCGAACAGACGCTCGCGCTGCTCTATTCCGACGAGGCGCAGAAGTATACCTTAAAGGAGGGCGCCGAGGGCCGCGATGTGAAGATGTTGCAGGAGCAGCTGGTTGATCTCGGCTATCTTGAAAGCAGTCAGGTCGATTACGTCTACGGCGAGGTGACCCAGGCCGCCGTTATGGCGTTCCAAAAGCGCAACAAATTGACCGCCGACGGCAAAGCCGGGGAAAAGACGCTCGCGCTGCTCTATTCCGACGACGCCAAGGTGTCGGCAGAGCTTGCGGCAAAGCAAAAGGCCGAAGAGGAAGCGGCCGCCAAGAAGGCCAAGGAAGAAGAAGCCAAGGCCAAACAGGACGCGGCAAAAGCCAAGCAGGCGCAAAAGACCGCGGAAACAAAATCCGCCAAGGAGAAAAAGATCGAAAAGTTCATCAAGGCCGCCCAAAGCAAGCTCGGCTGCGAATACGTGCTCGGCGATCGCGGACCGAACACGTTCGATTGCTCCGGCTTCGTGTGGTACTGTCTCAAGCAGGCCGGCGTCTCGACGACGCGCCTCAATGCAGCGGGCTTTTCCCGAAAGTCCGGCTGGAAGGAAATCAAGTCGTACAGTCAGGTGCAAAAAGGCGATATCCTGTTCTTCCGCAGCGATGATTCGAGCAGTGTCAGCCATACGGGCATCTATGTCGGCGGCGGCATGATGATCGATGCCTCGTCCGGCAACGGAAAGGTCGTCAAACGCGCTGTCTCCGCTTACTGGAAGCGCAACTTTGTGAACGCCCGTCGCCCTTGGTAACCGCATCAATCTTTTGAAGCGGAACAGCACCCCCTTGCAAAACAAACGGGGTGCTGTCTTTTTTCTGCGAAAAAACCTTTTTATTCGGTAGTTGTCATGAGCTCTTCGGACAAAAGCGGTGCAGGGGTTGCCCTGCCGTCCAAATACGTCAATACGCCTTTTGCGATCGCTTCGGCAAGCGTCTGCTGGTACGCCTCCTCCTGAAGTTTCTTTTCCTCGGTCGGATTGCTCAAAAACCCACATTCGACCAACACGCTCGGCGCGGACGGGACACGGGTCACGAAATTGTTCGCAGGGTTGGCGTTGCGGCTTTTCAGCGCGAGCGCATCCGTAATTGCAGAAATCACGCAGGAGGCAAGCTTCTGTCCCTCATCCGCTCCTGCCTGATAGAATGCCATCGGACCGGAGACGCGGCGGTTGGAGAACTTGTTCATATGAATCGAGACCGTACAGTCTGCATCCGGATTTTTCAGCAGCTCGCCGCGCGCATGCATATCTGCGTTTTTCGTGTCGCCAAGCGCGTGTTCGTCGGGACGCGTCAGCAGCACGCGGCAGCCCGCCTGCTCCAGTGCCGCCTGAACCTTTTTGCCGACGGCAAGGTTCAGATCCGCTTCGACAACGCCGGTATCGACGCCAACTGCCCCGCCGTCGAATCCGCCGTGGCCGAAATCGAGCACGACGGTATAGGGCGTCGGCGTCGGTGCGGGTGAAGGAAGCGGCAAATCGGATACGGGTTTTGCACAAGCTGCAAACAGCAGCGACAAAACAAGAACAAATAAACGCTTCATGGGAAAGTCTATGCAAATTTACCGAGAAAAACGCCGCTATCCGTTGACAAACCGATCAAAAGCAAGTAAAATAGAGCCGTTATCATGGAGGCGTGCGGGTGTAGCTCAGTGGCAGAGCACCGGCTTCCCAAGCCGGCTATACGGGTTCGATTCCCGCCACCCGCTCCAAAAGCCGAGGTATCGGCTTCGGCGAGCACCGACATGATAACGGTCGGCCCGCTGCCATTGCAGGTTCTTGGAGCGGGTAAAATCAAAATAAAAAATTTTATAAGGAGAACTACAATGGCAAAAGCAAAATTCGAACGTACGAAGCCGCATGTAAACATCGGCACGATCGGACACGTAGACCACGGCAAGACGACCTTGACGGCAGCGATCACGATGGCATTGTCGCAGAGCGGCCAGGCAGCCGCAATGCGGTACGACGAAATCGATAAGGCGCCGGAAGAGAAGGCGCGCGGCATCACGATCAACACGGCACACGTCGAGTACGAGACCGCAACGCGTCACTATGCGCACGTGGACTGCCCGGGTCACGCGGACTATGTTAAGAACATGATCACCGGCGCAGCACAGATGGACGGCGCAATCCTGGTCGTTAGCGCAGCGGACGGCCCGATGCCCCAGACCCGTGAGCACATTCTGCTCGCCCGTCAGGTCGGCGTTCCGTACATCATCGTATTCATGAACAAGGTCGATCAGGTTGATGACGACGAACTGCTCGAGCTCGTTGAAATGGAAATCCGTGAGCTGCTCAGCAGCTACGACTTCCCGGGCGACGATATCCCGATCATCCGCGGTTCCGCACTGCTGGCGCTCGAAGCGCTGACCAACGGCGCAATCGCAAAGGAAACCCCGGCATGCCAGTGCATCTTCGAGCTGATGGATGCGGTTGACACCTACATCCCGACGCCGGAGCGTGCAGCGGACAAGCCGTTCCTGCTCCCGGTTGAGGACGTGTTCTCGATCACCGGCCGCGGCACGGTTGCAACGGGTCGTGTTGAGCGCGGTACCGTCAAGGTTTCGGACACGGTTGAGATCGTCGGTCTGACCGAAGAGAAGCGCAGCACGGTTGTTACGGGCGTTGAAATGTTCCGTAAGCTGCTGGATCAGGCAATCGCGGGCGACAACATCGGTCTGCTTCTGCGCGGTGTACAGCGCAACGAGATCGAGCGCGGCCAGGTTCTGGCAAAGCCGGGTACGATCCATCCGCACACGCACTTCACCTCTGAGGTGTATGTTCTGACGAAGGAAGAAGGCGGCCGTCACACTCCGTTCTTCTCGGGCTATCGTCCGCAGTTCTACTTCCGTACAACGGACGTTACCGGCACGATCAAGCTGCCGGAGGGCGTGGAAATGGTTATGCCGGGTGACAACATCCGCATGGAGATCACGCTGATCACGCCGATCGCTATGGAGCAGGGCCTCCGCTTCGCTATCCGTGAAGGCGGCCGTACCGTTGCTTCCGGCGTCGTCGCAAGCATCATTGAATAATCTGACCAAGT
>JAUMVL010000108.1 GCA_030530185.1 Clostridia bacterium
CATACGACTGCATGATCATATAGTTGAACTCGAGGAACGACAGTCCCTTTTCCATGCGCTGCTTATAGCACTCGGCGCGGAGCATATTGTTGACCGAGAAGCAAGTGCCGACTTCGCGCAGAAGCTCGATATAGTTCAGGTTCAGCAGCCAGTCCGCGTTGTTGACCATCTCCGCCTTGCCTTCGCCGAACTCGATGAATTTCTCCATCTGCCGTTTGAAGCACATCGCGTTGTGGTCGATGTCCTCCTTGGTCAGCATTTTACGCATATCGGTCCGCCCCGATGGATCGCCGATCATCGTCGTACCGCCGCCGATCAGCGCAACCGGACGGTTGCCCGCCATTTGGAGACGCTTCATCAGCGTCAAAGCCATGAAATGCCCGGCTGTCAGACTGTCCGCCGTGCAGTCGAATCCGATATAGAACTTGGCGCCGCCGTTGTTGATCAAGTCGCGGATCTGCGGCTCGTCCGTCACCTGCGCGATCAGGCCGCGTGCTTTCAATTCCTCATAAATCTGCATATCGTTCTCCTTTGAAAAAGCCGGATAAGCAGTTCTTATCCGGCTCCGTTTCTGCATCGCTCCGCTATTATAATATGGAAATCGGAGCTTTGTCAAGCGCAAATACAGCCCGGCAGAAATTCCGCCGGGCTGTCGGTTCGTTCTTACAGGACCTGCTGCAGCATCTGTTCCAGCATGGCCTTGGGGCGGGCGCCTGCGGACTGCTCGACGATCTCTCCATCCTTCAGAAGAACGAGGTTCGGGATCGACGCGACACGGAAACGCTGGGCAAGGCCGGGCTCTTCGTCCACATCGACCTTGACAAAGGCAATGCGATCGCCGTACTGCTCGGCAAGCTGCTCGACAAACGGGGACACCATGCGGCACGGGCCACACCACGTTGCCCAAAAATCTACGAATACGGGCTTGTCGCCATTCAGAATGGCGTCAAAGTTCTCACTGGTTCCGACGGTTACCATAATGCTTTCCTCCTGCTTTGAAATTGGGGGCCATTGGTTATTCAAAATCCGTAACCGCAATATGCAGTTCGCGGAGCTGCTTTTCGTCGACGGGGTCGGGCGCGTTCGTCAGCGGGCAGGACGCGTTCTGCACCTTCGGGAACGCGATAACGTCGCGGATCGAAGGCGTACCGCAGATCAGCATCGCCAACCGGTCGAGTCCGTACGCCATACCGCCGTGCGGAGGCGTGCCGTACTTCAATGCATCAAGCAAGAATTTGAAGCGCGCTTCAGCCTGCTCATGCGTAAGGCCGATGACTTCGAACATCTTGGCCTGCAGCTCGCTCGAATGAATTCGGATCGAACCGCCGCCGATCTCGTTGCCGTTGAGCACGATGTCGTACGCCTTGGCACGGACCGCGCCGGGGTCGGTATCAAGCTTCGGAACATCCTCGTCCATCGGGCTTGTGAACGGGTGATGCATTGCAACAAAGCGATTCTCCTCCTCGCTCCACTCAAGCTGCGGGAACTCGGTGACCCAAAGCAGGTTATACTTGCCCTCCGGGATCAGGTTCAGCTTCTCCGCAACCTTCAGGCGCAGCGCGCCGAGCGCCTGCCATACGATTGCATTCTTATCCGCAACGATGAACAGTACGTCGCCCTGTTCAAAGCCGGCAGCCTTTTTGATTGTCTCGATCTCGTCCTCGGTGAGGAACTTGGCGATCGGGGACTGGAGGCCTTCCTCCTTCCAGTTCATCCATGCAAGGCCCTTGGCACGGTACGTCTTGACGAACTCGCCGAGCGCGTCGATCTCCTTGCGGGAGAAGTGCTTCGAGCCGCCCTTTGCCACGATGCCGCGCACGCTGCCGCCCGCCGCCAATGCATTGGCAAAGACGGAGAACGACGAATTTTTCACAGCGTCGGAAAGGTCTTTCAGTTCCATATCGAACCGCGTATCCGGCTTGTCCGAGCCGTAACGGTTCATCGCGTCGATCCACTTGATGCGCGGCAGCGGAAGTTGTACGTCGTAGTTCAGTGTCTCTTTGAACAGGCGCTTCAAAAAGCCCTCGTTCATCGACATCACGTCGTCCTCTTCCACAAACGACATCTCGAGGTCGATCTGTGTAAAGTCAGGCTGACGGTCGGCACGCAGGTCTTCGTCGCGGAAGCAGCGGGCGATCTGGATGTAGCGATCGAAGCCGGACAGCATCAAAAGCTGCTTAAACAGCTGCGGGCTCTGCGGCAGCGCATAGAACGAACCCGGATGCACGCGGCTCGGCACCAGGTAGTCGCGCGCGCCCTCGGGCGTACTCTTGGTCAGAACCGGTGTTTCGATGTCAATAAAGCCGTTCTCGTTGAAGTATTCGCGGGCGATGTGCGCGATCTTACTGCGCATGATCAGATTTTTCTGCATGCACGGACGGCGCAGATCGAGATAGCGGTATTTCAGACGAAGCAGCTCGCTTGCATTGCAGTTGTCGCTCGTATCGATCGGCGGCGTTTCGGCGTCGGACAGGATCTTGAACTCCTTTACGAGCACTTCGACCTCGCCGGTCTCCATATTCGGGTTGATTGACGATCTGATCGACAGTGTGCCCCGAACTGCCAAAACGTATTCGGAGCGAATCGTACTCGCCTTTTCAAAGTCCTCTTTCGACAGCGTGTTCTGATCAAACACGACCTGCATGAGCCCCGAGCGATCCCGAAGCTGCACAAAGATCAGCGCGCCGAGGTCCCGGCGTACGTTGACCCAACCCATCAAGGTCACTTCTCTGCCCGCATCGCTCCGATTCAGCTCGGTGCAGTAGCAGGTGCGTTTCCAACCGTTTAAGAATTCTCCCATGTTTGTATCCTCTTATCCTCTCAGATGCTTTGCAATTTCCTCGGGATCGAGCGACGTTTCCGTCTGCTCGCCTGTTTTCATATTCTTCAGTACCGCTTTGTTTTCGGCAATCTCGTTGTCGCCGATCACCAGTACGTTGGCCGCGTCGACCTTGTCCGCAAACTTCATGCCCGCCTTGACGCTGCGGCCCACATGATCCGTATCGGCCGAGAGTCCCAGCGCGCGCAGCTTCTGGCACAGCACAAACGCCTGTTCCCGTCCGGCCTCGCCGAGGCCGAGCAGCATCAGCTCATAGCGCAGAGGTTTTTCCACTTCAACGCCAAGCTGCTCCATAATCAACAGCAGACGCTCCATCCCAAGGCCGAAGCCGACCGCCGGCATATCGGGACCGCCAAGCTCTTTGATCAGCCCGTCGTACCGTCCGCCGCCGCAGAGCGTGCCCTGCGCGCCGGGCATGCCGGACACGATCTCGAATACGGTCTTGGTGTAATAATCGAGCCCGCGCACCAGCATCGGATCGAGTTCGTAGCGAATGCCGATCGCATCGAGCAGACGCGTCAGCTCGTTCATATGGCTGCGGCACTCGTCACAGACATAGTCCATCGTGTGCGGCGCCTCGCGCACGATCTCCTTACAATGCTCAACCTTGCAGTCGAGAATGCGCAGCGGGTTCGTCTCAAAGCGCGACTTGCAGTCCTCACAGAGCTCGTCATAGCGTCCGGCAAGATATTCCCGCAGAGCCGCCTGATAACGGCCGCGGCACTTGGGGCAGCCAATGCTATTGAGCTTGATCGTCAGATCGTGTACGCCAATGCGTTCGAAAATTTCGGACGCCAGCGCGATCACCTCCGCATCCGCACTCGGCTGCGGCGCGCCGAAGATTTCGACGCCGAACTGATGATGCTCCCGAAGTCTTCCCGCCTGCGGGCGCTCATAGCGGAACACCGGACAGTAGAGATAGAACATCTTGGTCGGCTGCGCTTCGCTGAACAAGCCGTTTTCGACAAACATGCGCACCGCGCCTGCGGTTCCCTCGGGCTTTAGGGTAATGCTGCGATCGCCCTTGTCGGTGAACGTATACATTTCCTTCTGTACGATGTCGGTCGTGTTGCCGACGCCGCGCAAAAACAGCTCGGTATGCTCGATGCACGGTGTACGCGCCTCCAAAAGACCGTACTTTTTTACAACCTCGCGCATCGTTGTTTCAAGGTACTGCCAGCGATAGCTCTCCTCGGGCAGTACGTCCTTGGTTCCCTTGGGTGCCTTGTAAGCCATAACCAATCTCCTTTTCCAAAAATAAACGCGGACATTCCATCGAAAGGGACGGAAAGCCCGCGGTGCCACCCTGCTTCGTAAGAATTCTTACGCACTTTTTCTTCGATAACGCCGAACATGCGGCATACCTTTTGGGGTATGCGGCTCACGGGTGTCGTTCTCCGGTGCCGACCCGCACATCTTGCAGCCATGGATGCGCTCTCTTGGGAATCCGCAAACCGGGTACTCTTCCGATCATTGCCTTTCTTTTGATTATATGCGCCGTTTCGTGTGCTGTCAAGCAAAAACGCCGATTTTACGAAACAAGCCGCTATGGCTCATTCCTCCGCGTTCAGCGTCTCCGCAACGATATACAGCGGACGGTCCTTCAGCTCGTCGTACATGCGTCCGAGATAGAACCCCTGAATGCCCACAAAGCAGAACAGGACGGCAAGCAACAGCGAAAAGCCGACCGCCAACCACAGCCATTGCGGACAAGCCGAACCGAAAACAGCCGTGCAGACGATCATCGCAATCATCCCGAGCACGCCTACGATCCCGAGCAGAATGCCGAAATACAGCGGCAGCTCGATCGGCGTTGAGGAAAAGTTCAAAATGCCGTCGGCGGCAAGGGAAAGCATCTTTTTCAGCGTATATTTGGTATGCCCCGCCGCGCGCTCCTCCCGCACGTACTCGATCGGAACGGCTTCAAACCCCATCCAAGCCGACATACCGCGAAGGAACCTCGCCGATTCGCGCATTTTCAAAAACACGTCCGCGACCTTGCGGTCGATCAGCCGGAAGTCTCCGGTATCGAGCGGGATCGGATAAGCGCTCATCGAGGACAGCACACGATAGTAGATCGAGGCGGTCAGCTTCTTGAACAGCGTTTCGCCTTTGCGCTTGAGCCGCTTGCCGTAGACGATGTCCGCGCCGTTTTGCCACAGCTTCACCATTTCGGGGATCAGCTCGGGCGGGTCCTGCAGATCGACGTCGATGATGATCAGCGCATCCCCCTTTGCGTGATCCATGCCGCAGGTCACAGCCAGCTGATGGCCGAAGTTGCGTGAGAACGAGTAAACCTTCACTTCGGGATGCGCCTTGGCCAATTCCCGCAAAATTTTCATCGTGCCGTCGCGGCTGCCGTCGTTGACGTAGATGATTTCGTACGGAATGCCGATTGAACGCATAACGGCGTCCATTCTGCGATAGGATTCGGGGAGTACCTCCTCCTCGTAATAAACGGGAACAATCAAAGAGAGCAGTTTGGGCTGCATGCATTTCTCCTTCCTTCGGATCAGTCTCAAATGGTATTATACCCCGAAAAAGTTCTTATTGCAATTCTTAGGGCAAACGTTTATAATAATGTCAAAATGATTTTTGAAAAGGAGCGTATTTATGGCCATCGTAACAAGTACCGAAATGTTCAAGAAAGCCTACCACGGCGGTTATGCCATCGGTGCATTCAACGTCAACAACATGGAAATCATCCAGGGCATTACCGCAGCCGCAATTGAGGAACATGCTCCCCTGATTCTGCAAGTGTCCAAGGGCGCCCGCGCGTATGCAAACCACATCTATCTGATGAAGCTGATCGAAGCGGCGATCGAGGATGCGGAGCAGAATGCCGGCTTCGATCTGCCGATCTGTGTCCATCTCGACCACGGTGATTCGTTCGAACTCTGCAAGAGCTGCATCGACGGCGGTTTCTCTTCCGTCATGATCGACAAATCCGGTCTCCCGTTCGAGGAGAACATCAAGATCACCAAGCAGGTCGTCGAATATGCGCACGATCACGGCGTTGTCGTCGAGGCGGAGCTCGGTACGCTGGCCGGCGTGGAAGACGAAGTCAACGTTTCCTCCGAGGACTCCTCCTACACCCGTCCCGAGGACGTGCAGGAATTCGTCGAGCGCACCGGCTGCG
>JAUMVL010000109.1:0-1251 GCA_030530185.1 Clostridia bacterium
GGAATGATGCCAAGCGCATCATCCGTGCCCTTGAAGTCTACGAGGTTTCCGGCAAACCGTTCTCCGAATGGAACGAGACCTTTGTGAAAGTGCAGGAGGAGGGGGAGCGTTATCGCGTTTTTCGCTGCGGATTGGATATGGACCGGGCAAAGCTCTATGAACGCATCAATCTTCGTGTGGATCGCATGTTCGAAAACGGATTGAAGCAGGAAGCGTTTTCCCTGTTCGACGAGGGACTCTCACCGCGCTATCCGGCGTTGCAAGCCATCGGCTATGCACAGCTGTATGAGGCATACCGTGGAGCCGTTACCTTGGAGGAAGCGAAGGAACAGATCAAGCTTGCTACCCGCCATTTTGCAAAGCGTCAGCTGACGTGGTTTCGAAGGAACAAGCAAACGAAATGGTATTTTACAGATCAATTTGAAAGCATGGATGCCTGCATTCGTGCGATAGAACAGGATGTGAAAGCAAATGCAGAATAAGAGAATTCAAGACCTGATCGACAAGGCAGAGAAGAAGGCTGCTTCGCAGTTTACCCGTGTCGAACAAATTGCCTTGCACACGTCGCGCCGCGTTTTGCAGGCGTTCTGGGACAACGGCGTATCGGCGCGGCACTTTGCACCGACCGAGGGATATGGATATGACGACATCGGCAGAGACACGCTCGATCGCGTATTCGCCGCGTCGCTTCAGGCAGAGGACGCCCTGGTTCGCCCGCAGATTGCAAACGGTACGCATGCGATCTTTTTGGCGCTTTCCGGTACACTCGTTCCGGGAGATAAGATCCTTTCCGTGACCGGTGAACCATATGATACCCTGCAAACCGCAATCGGGCTCAACGGAAATGCTTCGAATTCGCTGACGCGAATGGGCATCACCATGGAATGTCTTCCGTTTGCAAACGATCAAATAGATTGTGATACGATGGTGAAAAAGCTGCAGGGCGATCCGTCGATCCGGATGGTTTATGCACAACGCTCCCGCGGTTATGCATGGCGAAACGCGGTAACGATTCAAGCGCTTTCGGAATGCTTTGCGGCTGTGCGCAGCGTGCGAAAGGACGTTATTCTGTTTGTCGATAACTGTTACGGCGAATTTGTTGAAGAATCGGAGCCGACTGCCGTAGGCGCAGATCTGATTGCAGGCAGTCTGATCAAAAACTGCGGCGGCGGAATTGCGCCGACCGGCGGCTATATTGCCGGACGTGCCGATCTGATCGAGCAGGTTTCCTTCCGGTTGACCACGCCCGGA
>JAUMVL010000109.1:1261-5931 GCA_030530185.1 Clostridia bacterium
AAGCGGCCGAGAAGTTGGATCGTATGCGTTTTCGTATCGCCCCTATTATCAGGGACTGTTTCTTGCGCCGCATACGGTCTGCCAGTGCATGAAAAGCGCGCTGCTGTTCTCGGCACTGTTTGAGGAACTCGGCTATGAATCGCTGCCGTCCGTTCACGCGCTCCGAAGCGATATTATTCAGTCGGTACGGTTCGATACGGAAGCGGAACTCATTGCCTTTTGCAAAGCGGTTCAGTCCGCTGCACCGATCGACAGCTATGTGGTTCCCGAACCGTGGGCGATGCCCGGATACGCTGATCCGGTCATCATGGCAGCTGGCGCATTTGTACAAGGTGCGACAACTGAACTCAGCGCCGACGCGCCGATTCGCAAGCCGTATATCGGATATATGCAAGGGGCCTTAACGTATGAGCATGCGTTTCTTGCTGCCGAAAAGATTTGTGCAGCGCTTTTGAACGAACAGGAAAGAAGGGGAGCAGAATGAAAAAAGATTCCGCCAAAGAAATTCTCCGCACAGACGCTTCGCCGTCTCCCGAGAACAATGAAGATCTGTATTGTGAACTTGATCCGACGAAGATTTGTGATAATTGTTTCCGCTGTCTCGAATCTGAAGCAGATTATGCAACCGTTGAAATCGACGGCATCTATATGAACGGCGAGAGGATCTATTGATCCGTCTCCGGTTCGTCTTCCCGCAGTTTGATATACTTTGCTGCGGTACGCCGTCGATCCTCCGAGATTGCAGCGTAATGCTTTCGGGTCGTGTTGACGTCCTTATGACCAAGCACATCCGCAACGAGATAAATATCGCCGCTTTCCTGATAGAGCATTGTGCCGTAGGTGCTGCGGAGTTTATGGGGCGTAATCTTCTTTAATGGCGTAGAGAGCTTTGCATACTTCTTGACCAGGTTTTCGACAGCGCGCACCGTGATGCGTTTCTTTTGCAGGGAGAGAAAGAACGCGTTTTCATGGCCGGGAAGAGCAGTAATGTCCTTTCGCTCGTTCAGATAACAGCGCAGCGCCTCCCGAACTTCCGGTCCGAACGCAAGCCGTTCCTGATTTCCGCCCTTGCGCGTGACCACAAATTGATCCCGTTCAAAATCTACATCTCGCATATCGATCCCGACCAACTCGGAAATACGAATTCCGGTTCCTAAAAACAGAGTCAAGATCGCGGTATCGCGCACTTTGGTGATCTCATGATAATTCTGCTGACGCTCGGAAAGCCCATTTCCTTGTTCGACCGTGTCCAAAAGATCCGCAACTTCGTTTACATCCAATCGAACAATCGCTTTTTCGTGTAATTTAGGCGTGTCGACCAACGCTGAAACATTGTTGTCGATCATCTGCTGCTTGTAATAATACTTGAAAAATGAACGGATTGCAGCAAGTTTGCGCGCCTTTGCCCGTTCCTTGTTTGTGTGGATTTTCTTTTCTTGATCCTGATACAACGAAATATGTTCCAAATATCGCTCAATATCCAGCGGGCGAACTTTGTTCAGATCGGAGAGGGTGAGGGACTTCATGTCTTTCGCCGGACACCATTCAATCTCGCCCGATGACAAAAAACGAAAGAAACTCCGAAGGTCAACTGCATACCCATACCGGGTTAAAATGCTGGATGTCGTTTCCGCTGCACGGAAAAAATATCCGCAGAACTCCGGAAGTTCTTTGAGAACGGTTCGGAGCATGTTGGTATATTTCATTTGTTTTTCGTTTTGATACGTCATAGGCCTTTTACAATAATTTAGAAAGGGAAGTCTCAAAATCCCGCTATCTTTTTCGTATTTACAATACCATAACTATTCGTTAAAGACAAGTTTAACGAATAGTTATTTACAAATTGTTCATAGAATTCGGTGAAACCGGCAGCATATCCGCGATAATGGTCTGTTGTGCAAGATCGGGTTGATTTTGTGATTTGATAAGAATATGCTTTGATACAAATTCAATAATGAACTGCTTTTATAATCAGTTCTTGTAAACAGATTCCGATCAATGGATCATATCTGAAAAAATGCAGGCGCTGTTTGACTCGGATCTCGACAGATCCATCTATGATCTACGTTATGCCGGTGTAGAACCGAATCAAAGCATCTGTTTTGATTTGAAACACTTATAAGTGATCCCTTATTCGGCTAAGGCACTTGATTTCATTCCTGTTTGCCAAAATGTTTCAAATATATAATAATTATATATTGATGCAAAAATCATATCATATATAATCTTTATTTTGTTTTAGAAGCCGGAATGGCAGCTCTGGCAAGCTCATCGCAGCGATTGTTTTCCTTGTTGTTGGCATGACCCTTAACTTTGTGAAACCGAACCTCATGCATCGTACACAAAGAAAGCAACGTTTCCCAAAGATCGCGGTTTTCAACGTCCTTTTTTGCGCTGGTTTTCCAGTTGTTTTTTTGCCAGGATTTGAGCCAATCCTTGTCAAACGCATTGCAAAGATACGCGGAATCCGTGTAAAGGTCCACAATGCAATTCCGTTTCAATAAGCGCAGCGCTTCAATGGCTGCAGTCAGTTCCATGCGATTGTTTGTGGTCAGCAATTCCCCGCCGCTTGCTTCCTTTCGATACCCTTTATACAGCAAAACGCAGCCCCAGCCTCCCGGCCCGGGATTGCCGGAGCATGCGCCGTCCGTATAGATCGTTACGATATCCATTTTGTCACGTTCCTTCAAAAAAATGCAGATACGCATCAATGCTTGCAAGCTGCAAGTGTTTAAGTGCACCTGCATAATGATCTTGTTTCATAGTATCATGACTTTCCAGAAATGTCGAGAGGGTATTTTTGTATTCAACCAAGGTCTGCTGCATTGGTTCAATATCTTCGGAATCGATTTTCGATAAGGAATTGAGGGCGGATTCCACAGATTCTTTAAGCTTAGCTACGTCCAGCTCGACTTCTGAGTCAGTCCGCTCCCCTTTATCAAAACGCAGAGCGAGATCTGTCAGCTCGTCCGGTATTTGCTGAAAGACTTTCGCCGCGTTTTCAAAGATAGCGATTGCCTCCGGAACACCCTTCAAGGTGATCTGAACCGTCTTGGTATCCGTGATGTACGCTTCATTGACAAAGCCATCCCTTCGAATCTGCTGCTGTACGCTTTTCAGACTATCGGCATCTGCGTATGCCGCAGCAAACAGACGATACGTGCCGTCACGATCAAAGACGTACCCACCGCCTCCCATTGTAAGAATCTTTGCCGAGGATAGTTCCGCGTCCTCTTTCGAATCATATTCTCCCATTTGAAGGATATAGAACGGATTGGCCGTCACGGAAAACACATCCGTGTGCACCGGTTCCTCGGTCGGAAGGACTGTCGGTGTCGATGTTTTTTGTGCAAGCACCTCAGCAACCGATCCCTTAGGCATTCGTTTCTCCTTCCATTGCTCGAAGGATTGCGCAATCGGAACAAGAACCTTCTGATGGATTACATCGCCGATCGGCGAAAAAACAAATAATACCGCAAGCAGCGCAGCAAACCCGAGTACAAGAACAACCTGCGTCATGCCGGATGACGCTCGGTTTCTGTGATGACGACGACGTCTTGGATAGGAATTCATAAGAGGACCTCCCTTCGTGTTGGTATACTTTATGAAGGGAGGTCTTGCATTTATGTGTATTTTTCAGGAAACAATTTCTTCTACGGAATTGAGTGGAATCGCATTGCTCACATATTTTTTAATGGTAATTCGGAAACAGGTCCACTCCCCTTCCTGGCTCTCAACGTCCAGCCGTTCATCGAGCTTGTCCATGATCTGTTTAGCAATCGACAGTCCGAGACCGTTGCCACCTTCTCTTCGAGACTTATCGACCTTATAGAAGCGTTCAAACAATCGTGTCATGTCCTCCTGGCTGATTCCGCAGCCATCATCCCAAACCGATATAAAAACATCATGTGGATCGTCTGTGACAATCAGTCGAACCTTTGTTTTCGCATACCGAAGCGCATTGTCAATCAAAATCACCAGCACCTGTTCAATCCGATCGCGATCGCTCATAACATCCGGCAGATCGTCCTTCGTCTCAACTTCGATCGCAAGATTCCGTTTCTCGGCTTCCGGCTTCAGGCTGAGCGTTACATCGTCCAAGAGCTCGTTTACGTCGAACAACGTAATGTTCATACTTTCGGTTCCTGACTGCAACCTTGACAGTTGCAGCATATCGGTAATCAAACGGCTGAGACGTTCCACCTCATGCAGCATGATCGAATAATACCGGTTTCGCGTTTCTTCATCCTTGACCATCCCGTCACAAAGCGGCTCCAACAGCCCGCGAACCGAGGTCAGCGGCGTACGCAACTCATGACTGATATTGGCAACGTATTCGTTCCGCATCCGTTCCAATTGCTCGATTTCAGTCGCATCCTTGAACAGGCCGACTGCGCCGACACAGCCTTCATTTTCGGAAATAATCGGCACGATTGTGATCCAAAGAACCCGATCCCCCGGCAGGTTGTAATGAAACGTACGCATATCCTGCGAATCAACAACCGCACGGAATGAATCCCAAATCATGCGATCCGGTACGAGATCCATCGGCGTATGCACATCGACCGCGCCGAACATTTTCATCAGCGCCGGGTTGAAATGCGTCAACTCACCGTTTTGGTCGATTGCTGCGACGCCGTCCGAAAAGCTCGAATGAATGTAGCCAAGCT
>JAUMVL010000001.1 GCA_030530185.1 Clostridia bacterium
GACAGTTTTTTTATAGGTATAGGAGAAGATTTCGCTCTTATACAGGCCGCCCTCGATGTTGTCGGACTTGGCTTTCTTGGCAAAGACCATCGGTACGCCGAATTCCTCAGCCGTCGCTTCGCCGAGCGCAATACCGCTGGCTTCACAGGTCAAAATCGCCGTAATGCCGTCATCCGGGAACAGTCGGCGCATTTCCTTGGCCAGTTCCTTCATCAGAACGGGATCCACGCGGTGGTTCAAAAATCCGTCCACCTTGATAATGCCGCCCGGCAGTACCCGACCCTCTTTGCGAATGCGATCCTCTAAGAGCTTCATAGTTTCCCCCTTCGTGCACGTTTGATTACGTTCATGATAACGTGAAATATCGCCAAAATCAAGTTCTTTTCGACATTTTACGGATTACTTACCACGCTCGATAGAGCACCCGTTTCATTCAAAAAATGATCTCCACGGCAAAGCGTCGCGGAACACAAAAAAACGCTCGAACAACTTGGAAAACCGACCGATTAAAAACCCGTTGATCAGCGCACAGACAAGGGTTCCGGCCTTGACTCCGACAAAGGTTCCGAACCCGAAAAAGCAGAAGGACAGCGCCACACCGACGAGCATGCTGACGATATCGTAGCAGGTTTTGAACACATTGATGTTGACGCCGAACCGTTCGGAAACGAGCTTGACGAACAGCTCGTACGCTTCGGGCGGCAGGTACGTATGGAACACGAGCGAAACCCCGACGGAGCAGAGCAATACGCCCGCGATGTAGAACACAAGCCGCAACGCAAACGTATCGTGCGGGATCGGCGCAATCAAGGCCATGCAGCCATCGAGCAAAAACCCGTACAGCACCGCCGTCGCAAAGGTTAAAAACCATGAGAGGCGAAACCGCCGCACAAGCAGCATCGTCACGGCAAGCAGCACGGCCTGTAAACAGTACTCCGCCATACCGAACGTAACGAACGGCAGCGTCAGGCTGAGCTTTCGGTAGATCAGATACGCGGGCGCCACGACCATACTCACGCCGAAATCCGCCGCCTCCATCGCCGCCACGCCGAGCGCGATCGCCAGCAGCCCGACCAGATAGGCTGCCTCGGCATAAAAGATGGGTTTGTTACGAGTCGACTGCTCCAAAATCTGCTCCTGTTCCGATTTCGATGGGTTCTATGCGGGCTGCGAAATTATACTGCCACGAAAGCAAGAACCGTTGGTTGTTCCTTATCGCCATTCATTGGAATAATACCAGCTCCCCAGCCCTGCACATAAAACGGTTCCGTCTGCCTTCAATCCGAATGTTACAAACTTATCTCCCGTGATATCGATCACATCTTTCCATTCCGCGACGTTACATTGTCCGTGCTGATTGCCGTACTTATTGTCCGGATTAAATACAGAAACCAGTGTTCCGTCATTTTTTAAACCGATAATATGATCGCCGTTTGAGGACACAAGTATTTTTTTGATATTCAACCAGCTTGAAAGGATTGTTGGTAGCTGTGAAAATGGATGTCCATTATAATTACTGTCCACGTGCTCCAACAACGACCCGTAATACTGATTGTTTGCGTCCACTTGATTCAGCTTCAATTTTCCATTTGAAAGAGTCATGATGTCCGATGAGTCATCACCGTTTAAATCAACAGCGTCGGATCGTTGTCCCAGCTCCTCCCAAGGATATTTTCCCGTTGAAACCCACGAACCGCTCTTTGTTCTCCCGAATAATTTCAGGCCGATCTCTTTTACTTGGACAATATTGCCCCATTGCAGCGCCTCTTCGTTTTCTCCTGTGTGCCACGTATTCTGCCTTTCAGAATCAAAACATGCAGCAACAACCTTCCCGTTTTTATTCACTCCGTAAACCGTATAAGCGCCCGCTTCAATCGAAACAATATCTCTCCAACTTTGAAGTTCCTTCTCAAACGCCGTCGCCGAAGATCCGAAGTACCTATCTTTTTCACTCGATGGAATGCTGATGCATACGGTTCCATCGCTCTTCAATCCGAGAACATAATGACAGGTTTGGCCGATATCAATTGCAACAATATCCGTCCAAGAGGAAAGATCTTGAAAATCATTCGCATAAAAGACTCGTTCCGCCTTGACTGTAACCGTTCCGTCTTCTCGCAACATAACTAGAAAAGCGTCTCCGTAGTGGAGCGATGCTTCTTGATTGACCGTCTTTTTCGGTACCGTCGTTGTCTGCGCCGCCTGCGGCGCGACTTCCGAGGCAAGCCGGAAGCTGCTCAGAATCCTGTAAAAGACTATTTCGGCGTCCCCGTGCATCTCGGAATCGATCAACGCCATAAGATAGGCGTGCTTTCCCGCCATCCAGACGGCAACCTCCACCCAATTGTCCTCGGTCCATTCGTCGGCCAAACTTGCAAGGTAACCGCCGTTCACTGCGAATTTGCTGATCTTAAGACCGTTGGCAGCGGAAGGCGCAAGGGATTCCATAAAATCCGTGACAATGACATCGGGATCCTGCTCCCGGGCGGAAAGCTGCGCGATCGGGATTGTCGTAACGAGGATGCGCCCCGTTTGGCCCTTGTTGTCGTCGGTAGGCTCAATGGTAACGCCGTCGTCAAAAAAGTCTGCTTTCCAGCCGGGATCGTTCAGCGTAAACGCAAAATCGAATTCATCCGCCGGACTGTAAACAAGCGTTCCGTCCAAAACAGGCGCGTTCGTTTGCGTCGGCACATCGGAGGCTTCCTGTAAACCTTGCGACGCTGCATCTTCTTGCGGCGTTCTTAGCGCAAAGCTGTTCAAAATGTCCTGATAAACCGCCTCCCCGTCCCGATCGAGACCGACGCCATAGTATGCGATGGAAAACAGTCGATCTTCCACTTTCCATGCGGCCATTCGAGTGGTCCGGCTGTCGCGCTTTCCCTCGGCCCATACGCCCTTATAGTTGCCGTTGACCGTAAGAGATTTCGGCTTACCGGAAACCGAATTCCTCTCGGTTTTCAACGCAAGTTCCACATATTCTTCCGGCGATTTCGAGTACTTTCTTCCAGTCGCCGACCCAGCCACCCAAATGCTGGTGGCAGGACCGCCTTCCCGCTCTTTTTCTGCCGCAGGACAAAAAACAAGTAGATTGTTCTGTTTTTCTGCCAACACCCAGTTATCGTTTCCGACGGCAACTTCAAAATCGTCTGCAGCGTACACCGTTCCACCCCGGATTTCCGCAAAGGTCTCCTCCTTCGGCGCCATGAGCGTTTCCAGATCGATGTTGTTTCCGATAAACGCAAGCAGCATAAAGATTCCTGCAATAATCAGTGCAGCGATGGAAAGACCTTTTTTGCGCGGCTGTGTGCGGCTCTTCACCAGATCGATAATCGCAAGGAGGATGCCGAGACCGGACAGAACAATCGTCAGCGAGCAGATGAAGGCGGCAATCGAAAGACCGGAGAATTTCTTCTTCGGCGCCGGTTCCGGTTTTTGTGAAGATTGGGGAGCGCTGCTTTGCGTTGGTCCATTTGCATTGCCCATCGGATGAGGCTCCGCAGTCCGAACCGGTTCTGCCTGCTTTCGGGGTTCCGGACGGGTCGCTTCGGCAGAGCATTCCTCTTGCGCAGGAGATTCCCACTCCCCGTCGTCCTCCAATTCATATTCCGCTTCCGTATAAACGGGCTTTTTCGCCGGTTCTGTCACGGAAATCTTTTGTCCGCAATGCGGGCAGAACGATTCCCCTTCGCGCAGTTCGGCGCCGCAATTGGTGCAATATTTCATACTGGTTCTCCTTCGTTGTTGTCCTTATATTATTATAAATTCAAGCAAGCCGATTGTAAAGAAAAAACGATATAAACGTCAAACCGCTGCAAAATCGAGAATTGACAAGACCGGAACGGAATGATACGATGAAAAAAACGGCATTGGAAAATGTCCGATCGGGAGGTTCATCGATGTTTTGCCACAAGTGCGGAGCGAAGCTCGTCAACGGAGCGCTTTTCTGCTCCAAATGCGGTACGCGCGTACCGGAAGAAATTGTGAAGGAAATGGAAGGGACGGCCGCTTCCTCAACGCCGGTTTCTGTTTCACCGTCTTCTTCCTTGCAGGAGCCTGAACCTGTTCCCACATCCGTATCGGAACCGGAGTCCGAACCCGAACCAATGCCGGAACCGGAGCCGGAGCCCATGCCGGAGCCTGAGCCGAAGTCCGAACCAATGTCGGAACCGGAACCCGAACCCGCGCCGGAGCCTGCGCAGGAATCTGAACCGGAGCCGGAGCCCATGCCGGAGCCTGTTCCCGCACCTGCACCCGTACATGTCCCCACGCCGGTGCCGGAACCCGAACCCGCGCCGGAGCCTGAGCCGGAGTCCGAACCAACGCCGGAACCGGAACCCGGGCCAGCGCGTGAGTCGGAACCTGTGCCTGTCCCTGTCCCGGAGGAAAAAATCTACCTTCCCGTGACGGTTACCTATTCGCAATTGCAGCAGGAAGAAACCCTTCTGCTTCAGGATGAACAGTTGGCGGAACCGCTTCAGCTGACCCTGCGCAAAGGGATGAAGCACGGAATGCGGCTTCGTCTGACAAACGCAAAAACGGTGCCTGCCGCAAACGGTGCCAAGCGAATCGCGGTGGTAAAGCTGTTCGTTGTCGGCGGGCCGTCGGCCGCGGCAAAGACGGAGCCGACACCCGCACAACCGCCGGTTCGGCAAACACCGCCGCGCAAAACGGTCTCCTTTGCGCCGATCCATTCGGCGTGCAATTTTCAGCTTTGCGCCGAAGGTGCGTTGGTGACGGGCTACAAGTTCGGCGGTGCCGACGAAGGCGGGACCATTGACATCGCCCCGTCCGGCTTGACGCTGTACCGAAAGAGCATGGCGGTCGGCCTGGCGTTCGGCGCAATCGGAAGCGCAATCGAAGGGAAAGGAAAGCAGATTGCGACGATCCGTCCGGAGGATATCAAATCCTTTGAAAAGAACACCAAGAACGGCCGGTTCCTCGATTATCGGATTCATCTGAAGGACGGGCGGGTTCTGAAGGTCAGTTTTGTTGCCGCGCAGCTGGATTCCGTGATTTCTGCGGCCGACAAGTTTTTATCGCAGATTTGATCCGAGATCGTCCGCAAAAGCGGGTTTCAAAGCGATTCCCCGTTCTCAAACCGACAAACAAAAAAACCCGGAGTGCGTTTCAAAGAACGTGCTCCGGGATTTTTGATATCACATTACCAAGCAAGCGCTTTTTGCAGGAATTGGCCCGTATAACTCTTTTCGCAGGCCGCGACTTCCTCCGGCGTACCGGTGCAGACGATTGTGCCGCCCTCGTCGCCGCCCTCCGGGCCGAGGTCGATGATGTAATCCGCGGTCTTGATCACGTCGAGATTGTGCTCGATCACCAGCACCGTGCTGCCCGAATCGGCAAGTCGGTTGAGGATCTCCAAAAGCCGCTTGACGTCGTGCGTATGCAGTCCGGTGGTCGGCTCGTCTAAAATGTATATCGTACGGCCGGTGTCGCGACGGCTGAGCTCGGTTGCGAGCTTGACGCGCTGCGCTTCGCCGCCGGAAAGCTGCGTGCTCGGCTGTCCGAGCTTGACATAGCCAAGGCCGACGTCATACAGTGTCTGCAGCTTGCTCTTGATTTTCGGGTGCGCTGCAAAGAACGGAAGCGCTTCCTCGACGGTCATATCCAGTACTTCGTAGATGTTCTTGCCCTTATAGCGAACCTCGAGCGTCTCGCGGTTGTAACGCTTGCCGTGGCAGACCTCGCACGGAACGTAGACGTCGGGCAAAAAGTGCATTTCGATCTTGACAATGCCGTCGCCCTTGCACGCTTCGCAGCGGCCGCCCTTGACGTTGAAGCTGAACCGTCCTGCATTGTAGCCGCGCAGCTTCGCGTCGGGTGTGGTTGCAAACAACTGGCGAATCAAATCGAACAAGCCGGTATACGTCGCAGGGTTGGAGCGCGGCGTTTTGCCGATCGGACTTTGGTCGATGTCGATGACCTTGTCCAGGTTTTCGATGCCCTCCATCGCCGCATGTTCCTTGGCGCGAACGCGCGCGCGGTTCAGATCGTGCAAAAGCCGCTTTTTGATGATTTCATTCACAAGGCTCGATTTGCCTGAGCCGGATACGCCGGTTACGCAAACGAACTTGCCGAGCGGAATCGAAACGTCGATCTTCTTGAGGTTGTTTGCCGCTGCGCCGCGCACGGTGAGAAACTTACCGTTGCCGGGCCGCCGGGATTTGGGCACTTCGATCTTGCGCTTGCCGGACAGGTACTGTCCCGTCAAACTGTTTTCGCACGCCATAATTTCCTGCGGCGTGCCCGCCGCCATGACCTCGCCGCCGTGGATGCCTGCGCGCGGACCGATATCCACAATATAGTCGGCGTTCATCATCGTTTCCTCGTCGTGCTCAACGACGATCAGCGTATTGCCGAGATCGCGCAGGCGCTTTAAGGTATCGAGCAGCTTGGCATTGTCCCTCTGATGCAGACCGATGCTCGGCTCGTCGAGAATGTACAGCACGCCGACCAGTCCGCTGCCGATCTGCGTGGCAAGCCGGATGCGCTGGCTTTCGCCGCCGGAAAGCGTGACCGCCCCGCGCGACAGCGTGAGATATCCGAGCCCGACGTTGACCAAAAATCCGAGACGCGCATCAAGCTCCTTCAAAATCGCTTCCGCAATCTTGCGGTGCGTCGGATTCAGCTCGAGGTTCTGCAAAAACGCGCGTGACGACTTCACATTGAGGTCGCACAGCTCCGCGATATTCAGTCCGCCGACCGTGACCGCAAGCGTTTCGGGCTTTAAGCGCTTTCCCTTGCAATCGGGGCAGACGACGTGCGCCATGCGCGATTCGATCTCGGCCTTGGTCCAATCGCTCGTCGTTTCGCGATAGCGGCGCTCCATGTTCGGAATGATTCCCTCGAACGCCGCCATGAACTTGCCGGAGGAATACGAGCTCGAATAGCTGACCTCCATCTTCTCCTTGGTACCGTACAGCAGCGCATCCTGCACGGACTTGGGCAGATCGCAAAACGGCGTGTCCATCGAGAAATTCAGATGTTTTGCCAGCGCGCGGTAATACATCTCCGCGATCGAATTCTGGCTGTCGCTGTTCCAGCCGGAGGCATGGATCGCACCCTCGTTCAGCGATTTTTCAGGATTCGGCACGACGAGCACCGGGTCGATCTTCATGAGCTCGCCAAGGCCGGAGCAGGTCGGACATGCGCCAAACGGTGCATTGAATGAGAATGCGCGCGGGGCCAGCTCCTCGATACCGATGCCGCAGTCCGGACATGCGAAGTTCTGCGAAAAGAGTTGCTCCTCGCCGTCCACGACCGCCACGATCGCAAGGTTCTGCCCGAGCGCAAATGCGTGTTCGAGCGATTCGGAAAGGCGGCCCTCCACACCCTCCTTGATCACAAGGCGATCGATGACCGCTTCGATCGTGTGCTTGAATTTCTTATCGAGCTGCGGCGCCTCCTCGATCGGGTAGACCTCCCCGTCCACGCGCACGCGGACGTAGCCTTCCCGCCGGAGCTGTTCAAACAGCTTCGTAAACTCGCCCTTGCGCTTGCGTACGCACGGCGCAATGATCTGCACCTTGGTGCCCGGCTCCATCTCCATCACACGATCGACAACCATATCAATGCTCTGCTTTTCGATGACACGACCGCACTTCGGGCAATGCGGAATGCCGCAGCGCGCATACAGAAGACGCAGGTAGTCGTAAATTTCGGTAACGGTGCCGACCGTCGAACGCGGATTGTGTCCCGTACTCTTCTGGTCGATCGAGATCGCGGGGGAAAGGCCGTCGATCCGCTCGACATCCGGCTTGTCCATCTGTCCGATAAACATGCGCGCGTAGGACGAAAGGCTCTCCACATAGCGCCGCTGCCCCTCGGCATAAATCGTATCGAACGCGAGCGACGACTTGCCCGAGCCGGAAACGCCCGTCATAACGACCAGCGAGTTGCGCGGGATCACAAGATCGATGTTTTTGAGGTTGTGCTCTTTGGCGCCATAGATCCGCAGGTCCCCATCGTTTCTGCGGTATTGCTGCTTAAAAATCTCTTTGCTTTCCATAGGTATGTCGATTCTTTCCTCTTGGTGTAGATCCCATTCTATCCAAATCTATTTTAAATGTCAATAAGTTTTTATCGGTAAATGGCTCCGACTCCGTTTGAAAACCCAGATTCACCGTTATGCCATTCCCACAACCGTTGCGACCGCCTGCGCGGAAATGCAAAGCCCTTTGCCCTCGTCGTTCATGCCCTCGGTCGTCGTTGCCTTGACGGAGACGTTCTCGAGCGCAAGGCCGCAGTCCTCGGCAATATTTTGCCGCATCGTGTCAATGTATGGGCGCAGCTTCGGACGTTGGCAAAGGATCGTCGCATCAATTGAAGCGATTCGCATGTCCCGTTTTTGCACCAATTCGACCGTGCGGCGCAGCAGTACGCGGCTGTCAATGCCGCGATAGGCTTCATCGCTGTCCGGAAACAGTTTGCCGATGTCGCCCAGAGCCGCCGCACCCAAGACGGCGTCGATGATTGCGTGAATCAGAACATCGGCGTCGGAATGGCCCAAAAGCCCCTTTTCAAACGGGATTTCGACGCCGCCGAGGATCAGTTTTCGTCCCTCGGTGAGTCGATGTGTATCAAAACCTGTCCCAATTTTGGGATATGTCATACAAAGCTCCTTTGCCCATGCCCAGTCCTCTGCGGTGGTTAATTTTCTCGCAAGCTCGCTGCCCGGCACAAGGTGCGGCGTGCCGATGACCTGTCGGTACAGCGCGGCGTCGTCGGTTGCCGCCCCATCCGCCTGTTCGTATGCCGTCAGGATCTCGTCATAGCGGAACGATTGCGGCGTCTGCGTGCGGTACAGATTCGAGCGGTCGAGCGTTTCATACGCGTCTCCGTTGGCGCGTACGACCGTATCGACGACCGGCACTGCAAGCACGCCGCTGCCGCATTGCCTTGCACTTTCGATGCTTGCCTTTACGCAGCTTGCGGGTGTAAAGCAGCGCGCCGCGTCATGAATCACGACGATTGACGCGCCCGCTGCGGCATGCAGGCCGCGAAAAACGGACTGCGTGCGCGTATCGCCGCCGCGTGTGACGAGCGCGGGAACGGAGCAGGGAAGCGCGCGTAAATATGCTTCGTGCGCTTCGCTCGTCACAAGGACGAGGCGTTCGCAGCCGCCTGCAATCAAAAGATCGCGCGAACGCTCGATCGCGTTCCGGCCCGCAAGCGGCGTCGTCAACTTGTCAAAGCCCATGCGGCTCGCGCCGCCCGCGCAGAGCAAAATTCCGGTAATCATCCCTGGATCACCGTATAGAGCGAATCGGCATCCTCCTTGCGAACGACCTCGGGCGTCTTTTCAACGCGGCAGAGGAAGTGCTTGCCGCCGAGCAGAATATCGAGCTCGTCGCCGACCTTAACCTCGGTCGAGGGCTTTGCGATCTTGCCGTTGATCGCAATGCGGCCCGCGCCTGCCGCCTCGTTGGCGACCGTGCGCCGCTTGATGATCCGCGAAACCTTCAGCCATTTATCCAAACGCATGTCATTTCCTCCGTGACGGCGGTGTGTGCCCCAAGACACGAAATACCGCCGTTTATCCGATCATTTTTTGTTTCTATCATACAACGAAACCGCCTGCGATACAATAGATAGAGGTGATTTTTCATGTTTTTCTATTTCCCTGTCAAGCAAACGGACGGCACGGTGATCGGACGCGTCCGCGCCGAAAACGGTCGTGCGGTATTGACACTTTCCCATCCGATCCAAGCGGATTTTTCCCTGTTTGCAGACGGCAATCCCGTCCCGCTGCTGCCGGACCAATCCGTTTCGGCGAATGTTCCAGAGGGGCTGATCGGCCTGAAGGACGGGGAGATCGTCTGCAGCGGGACCACGCCAAGCAGCAGCCTCAGTCCAAGGCAAATGCAGCAAGCTCTGTCCCGAATTCGCACCAGTCAAAGCAAGCAATCGACAGAATTCGCCAAAGAAGAACCGTCGAAACAAAAGGAAACCACGCAGCCTTTGCAAAACGAACCGAATTTCGTCGGCAATGCAATCCAAGATGGTGTATTTTTTTCGCAAGATAGGGAGGATCTTCGCTCAGACGCATTCGACACAAATCCAATTTGGGAGCAGCGGCCCAGCGAACCGATCAACCGGGAAAATCCCCTTTATTTATGGGCAAAATCGGTTTTTTCCCGTTTGACACGCCGCTCCGATTCAAACGAGGAAAATGATTCTTTAGACCCGAAAACGGTGCATAACGTGGATAATTCGGTGGATAACTCGTCGGAAATCTTTCAGCACATGAACCAAAAACAGGATACTCCTGTGTATTCGGACGGTCGAACCGTACCGAACCGGCAGGATACAGCGTCGGCTGCCCCGCAAAACGAGGGGAATTCGGGCGGGCGTTCAGACCCGCTGCTCGGATGGCGGGGCACCCCCCTGCAGCGAATCACGTTGTTCCCGCGAATTTTTCCGGGCGCAACGTGGCGATTCGTTGCAGATGACGGGATCGTGCCGCATTTTGAGGGGACCTGGCAGCACGGCGGCGAGCGGATTCGCATCCTTGCGGTGCGCGGCACCTATGCGCCGCAGCCGCCCGAGGGCTTGTCGGGGTTCACGCGCTATCTGCGCGCGGATGGAGCAGGCTACTGGGTGCGGCTGATTTCGCTCGGGCGGGTATAAAAAAGTCCGCTCTTGCGGACTTTCGGCCAAAGGGGAGGGAAGCAACCATCGGTTCGGGCAACTGCCTGCTCTTCTGTGCGCGTTACGGCAGAACCTCCGGATCGGTCAAAAAAACGACTGCATCGGAAACGCCCGGCTTTACGCCGAACGTGCGTCCCTCAAGCGACAGCAGCGACAACTCCCTGCCGCGGTAAACGAGCGATGCCGCCGTATCGTCGGCGAGCGCGAACGCAAGCCGCGCCCCGCCGCGCCGCATTGCCTCGGCAGCTTCGGACATTGTGAGCAGCAGATCAGGGTCGTGCAGCGATATGATCGCAAGATAATGGAACGGATCGGAGTAGCCGAATGCAACGCGTGCCGCCGAAACGGGCTTGGCCGCAACGACCGGTTTGATCTCCCCATGCTCCACCAGCAGCGGGCCCGGAGAGAAGCAGTTTTGCACGCCGGCCTCCTTCAGCGCTTCGGCGTTCGTTTCCCCGATCTGATACGCGCGGATCGTACCGTTCGGCAGCAGCGCATAGGACGGCGCCTCAAGCCGATCATAGTATACAACGCCGTTGCGGATCAGAATCCCCTTGCGTGCCGAAGTCAGACCGATATAATCGCCCGTAAAAGCGACAACCGCGTGCGCGCGCCGCGCAAGCGTTTCGGGCGATTCCTTTTTCATTTGAATGTAACGGCCGCTTGCGTCCGGCGTCGAGACGCTGCCCTGCGGCAGCGCGTCCGAGCAGGCAAGCAGGTCAACCCGGAACAGCGGCTTCGGTTCGCTCTGATCGAGCCAGACGGTTGCCGCACCGAACGCATTCAGGTACATCCACGGTCCCTTCTCGGGATCAAGCTCATCCGAATAGGCCGCGGCGGCCGCCCGCCCCGCTGCAAACGTTGATTCTCCCGGGACAAGCCCGACCGTCATGATTTGATCGGTATAGGTCAGTCCGATCGTATGATACGCGCCCGCAGCGACCGCAGCGACGTTGACCCAGTTTGATACGTCGCACTGTCCCGCGGAATTGTCCCCGCAGGCGACAACGGTGCCGTCGGTTTTGACGCCCACCGTAAAGCATGCGCCGCAGTCGATCGCAACGATGTCCGTCCAATCGGAAACATCGCATTGATGATACGTATTGTCCCCGCAGGCAACAACTGTGCCGTCGGCCCTTAATCCGACCGTATGCCAAAGTCCCGCCGAAACGGCAATCATGCCTTCCCAATCGGAAACGTCGCACTGCGTTTTCGCATTGCTGCCGCAGGCGACGACGTGTCCGCTCTTGGTCAGCCCAACCGAATGCCACAATCCCGCCGCGACCGCTGTGATATGGTTCCATCGCTGCACGTTCGTTCTGCCGCACACGTTCGCTCCGATTCCGGTCACGGAACCATTCTCATGCAAAAACAGCGCGTGCGTCAGCCCGGCGGACAGATCGGTCACGTCCGTGAACGCAGCGAGCGTATCCGGATCGCCGAATGTTTCGTTCCACGGAATTACCTGTCCGTCGTTCAAGCTGAACGTGCTTGCAAAACCGGAGACGACCCGACCGGCATTTCCACCCGGAGCAGAAATGCGCGCATCGCCTTTGACCCACGGCAAACCGGATTGCGAGCACCCGGCCGAATGCCACAAACCCGCGCTGATGCGATTGTTTGCCTCGATGCGTGCCGCGGAAAACTCCTGTGCCTGCAATTTGACCAGCCGTTCCGCCTCCTGCCTGGCAGCTGACGTGCCGAGGGCGTTCAGCGAAGCGATGGTCTCGTCATAGTTGCGCCCTGTAAAGGCTGCAAGAATGGATTGGAACGACAACTGATCCGAGAGCGCTTTGGCACGCTGTTCAGCGTCCCGATAGCCGGCAATCATCGCAAAGCGCGCCTGCGCTTCCACGAGATTATCGTTTGCCTGCAGCGTCTCGGCCTCGCGATAGGCCAGCTCATTTCGCAGCTCCCTTGCACGAACCGGATCGCGATCGTCGAGCAAAGCCGCTGCCGTTTTGAGATCGTCGTTTTCAATCGCATCGGCGATCTGCCGTTCGATGGCCTGCTCAGCCGCCAACGTGCAGAGCCGCGCGTCCTCGGCCGCGCGGAGATCCTCCAGCAGTTCCGCAAGCTCCTTTGCGCGATCCGATCCGAGCGGGCGCCGCGAAAGCGTATCGATCGCCTCTTGCAGCATTGCTTCGGCCAAAGCGTAAGGCGCATTCGCTGCCGCTGCTTTTGTGTTCTCGTAGAGCGCCTCGTTTGAAAAAAACAGCACACCAAAGCCCGCCGCAGCTGCAAGGATGAGCGCGACGGGAATCAAAAGCAGCCATTTTTTGCGATTTTGGCGCGCAGGTTGTTCCATCAGTCCTCCGTAATCACAAACAGCATTGCGGAAAAGTCGCCCTGCATGTGCATCTTGTCGGAATAGCCGGTCCCGATAAACGAACGGTGCAGCCGCACGCCCGTCCCAAGCTGTGCGCCCGAAGCGCGATATGACTCGGCGTAATCGTCCATCTTGAGACGCTTGTCCGCAGCCAGCAGCAGATGGCTGTAAGCGCGAAGCTTGACCGGTAAAATGTGCTTTAACAGCGTGCCGAAGCCGCCGACCAGCAGCGGGCTTTTTACCTGCCGAAGCGTGTAGGTCTTGTCGGGATCGAGCCCCGTTACGGTCAAAAGATCATTCGGCTGCGCCGCGGGTACGAGCGTTTTACACCGCATCACGACGGTCTGTTTCCCGGTCTGCGCCTGCCATTGAACGATGTGCGGATCGCCGGTTTCCACGCGGGAGAACGTGCCGAACTGACAGGTGCGGCGGATCGTGCGGTACTCGGATAAAAGCGCCGTTAAAACTTTGCGCTCGATCGGCTTCAGGTCCATCGGATCGAGCTCGAGCCCAAACGCGCCGAACGCTGCGACCGCAAAGCGGGTGAACAGCGGCGTATTGCGCAGCGTCTGCTGATGCGGCGCCATTGAAACGTGCGCGCCCATCGTGCTGACCGGATAGAACAGCGACAGTCCGCCCTGAATCTTCAACCGCTCGATCGGATCGGTGTCGTCCGACGACCAGATCTGTTGGGCAAAACACAGGTGACCGAGATCGAACCGCCCGCCGCCCGATGCGCATCCCTCTAAGAGGATTTGCGGACGCGGCCCGAAGATGCGGGTCAGCACCTCGTAATAGCCGATCATATAGCGGTGCAAAAACGCGCCGTCCTCAAAATCGCTGACCTTGCGGTTCATGTCCCACTTGACATAGGCGATCGGGCAGGTGTCGAGGATGTGCGTCATGTTTTCGACGATGTAATCGCGCACCGCAGGCAGCGTCAGATTCAGCATCTTTTGGTGCCGCCCGAGCGAGGGCTTGCGATTCGGCCGCACAATCGCCCAATCGGGATGCGCGCGATACAAATCGGAATCGTCGTTTACATTCTCCGGCTCAAACCACAGCCCGAATTGCATGCCGAGCGCATTGACCTTTTTCCCAAGTCCCTCTAATCCCTCAGGGAGCTTTTTTCGATTGACCGTATAATCCCCAAGCCCCGCCGAATCGGTGTTGCGCGCACCGAACCAGCCGTCATCCAGCACGAACAGCTCACAGCCGAGACGCTTGCCGCGTTTCGCTAAGCGCAAGAGCGAGTTCTGCCGAAATTGAAAAAAATTCGCTTCCCAATTGTTGATCAGGATCGGTCGTTCCTTCGTTTGCCAGTCGCCGCGTACAATCCGTTTTTGAACGAATCGGTGGAAGTTTTGCGACATACCGTTTTTGCCGCGCGTCGAAACCGTCAAAACCGCCTCGGGGGTCTCAAAAACTTCGCCCGGCTGCAGCTCCCAAAGGAAGCAGTATGGATTGATGCCGCCGGTGATGCGAACCAAGCCCACAGGGCTCAACTCCGCAGCGGTCTGGTGATTGCCGCCGTAGACGAGATTGAAGCCGTACACCAAGCCGGTATCCTCAGTCGCCCCGCGCGAAACGAGCGCAAGCGCGGGATTGTTCCGATGCTGGGAAAAGCTTGTGCTTTCGTTGACGATCGCGCCGGTTTTGAGCGGCCGCTCAATCACCTGCGCTTCGCGGATCCATCCGCCCGACAGCGTCACAACCGTATAGCCGCGATCCGGCAGATCGATCGAATAGCTCATCAGCTTTTTGATCAAAAGTGTACCTTCGGATTCGTTGCGCAGCACCGCACGCCGCGCAATTACATTTTCTTCCGCATACACCGTATAAAGAAGGTCGAGATACACTGCAAACGCTTTGTCCCTGAGCGTGACGATCAGCGTTTCGGCGCCCTCGCCGGTGCTTTGCGGCAGCGTATGCATCTTCGGCGCTCCCGTCTCGATTCGATACGAATCATACACAAAGTCGCAGGTAAAGCTGCCGTCCGGCAGTTTCAATTCGATCGGTGTCACGCGAAAATCGCCTTTGCCGACGCCCGACCATTCGAGGGGCAGCTCCTCGAGACAATAGGACGGATCGGCCTGCTCGTCATACAGCACCGCGCTTCCGTGCGTCAATTCGTGCTTGTGCCGCAGCGATTCAATTTCGCCTGCGGGCAGCCGTGTGCCGTAATGCAGCTGTTCAAGATGCCCGAAAGCCGTCGTTCGGAACCAATAGCTCGATTCCGCCGTATCCAAACGGAATACTCCGTCCGAAACCTGAATACTCATGTTGTGTTCCTTTCGTTGTGTAAATCAATAATGGATTTCCGGCGAATAATGCTGGAAGATGCGGCAGTCATAGCGCTTTTTCAGCGTCTCATGGTCGCTGCTCGGCTCCTCGGTCCAGTAGACCGTGAATGCGCCCATCGGCCGCGCAAGACGAAGCGCCAGCGGCTGCTTCATCGAGCCGTAGGCAATAAAGTGCGGTCGGGTCAGAACATTCGTCCAAAGATGCGACATCGCAAGGGCCGGCAAGACCGGCAGCGAGTGCCGCCAGCCCGCATAGCTTTCGGTCAGCTGCCCGCGCATCAGATCGGGCGCATGCAGCCGGAACCAGCGCACGATGCGCCAATCGAAGCTTTCGACACAGTACGGACCCTTACAGGTGCGTAAGATCTTCAGCGTCTTTTGGCAAAGTTCCTCGTAATTCTCGGTCGACTTCAGCTCGACAATCGTCGGACTCTTGCCGTCCAGAACCGCCATGACGTCGGTAAACAGCGGGATATTGAGCTTGTCGCCATGCGTACCGAACAGAGACATCGCCTGCAGTTCTTCCAGCGTAAAGCTGTCGACGCGGCCCTTGTATTCCGTCTCCCGATCGACGATATCGTCATGGAACACGACAACCTCACCGTCCTTGGTCAGCTGTACGTCGAGCTCCACGCCGTAGCCGTGCTCAACAGCGCGTTCAAATGCCCGTAGCGTGTTTTCGGGAACCGACTGGTCCTTTTCATAAAATCCGCGGTGTGCACAGTTCAGGTTTTGAAACGGTGCGGTCTGCTCCTTGGAGGGCTTCGCACAGGCGATTAAAAACACGTAGCCGACGCAAAGAAGCGCCAAAATCACAAGAATCATACCGATGAGCATAAAAGCCTCAACTCCCTTCTTCTTTGGAAGATTATACCGCACCTTGTCGCATTTGAAAAGACTCTGCACCGGATTCCTTCCTGTTTTTTCGCGCAGCTTGCGCCGCCCGAACCGGTGTGCTATACTTGATCCGAAAAAAAGGAGGCTGCCGTGCACAACAATCGAAACCGAAAGAACCTGCTATTCGCCATGCTGCTTGGTGCGCTGCTGTGTGCATGCGCCGTCCGACCCGAACCGGAACTTCTTTCGGCAACGCGGACACCGAGCGAGATCGAGACGACCTTCATCGAGGTCGTTTCACCGTCACCGACGCCGCAGCCGCATCTCGATCTGGATGCGTACTGCATCGATGCGCAAAACGGTGTTTACGACATCCTGCCGCTGCTGGAGAAAAGCGAGCAGACGCTGCTGCATGCGGGCTTTTGTGCAAAAAACGAGCTGTTATTGTTTTCCACCGATCCGCAGGGCATACAGCTGATCGTGGAGCGATTCCGTCTGGATACCGGCACGCGCAGTCTTTGCTTTTCCGAAACACTCTCCGAACCGATTCGGGAGGCGGACGCCTTTTTATACTACGGCATGAATCCGCCCGCTTTGTATGACGCTGCCGCAGACGAGCTGCTGCTCTTTTCCTCCGACTGTACAGCGCTTACGCGGCTGCCCGTGAACGGACTCATCTTTTCCGAATGCCGGTGGGACGGACATTTCCTTTTGCTGTTTGACGAAGCCGACCGAACGTTGAAACGGTTTACGCCGGACGGTACCGAAACAGCGATCTTTCACCCCGGCTACCAATATCGCAACGGATCGCTGCTGTCTTTCGACCGGGACGGACGGTATGCGTCGATCACCGCAACCGATAACCGCACCGACGAGGACGGAACGCTCCTGATCGACCTGTCGAACGGTTCGATTCTCGGTTGGCAACCGGGCGAGGTTCGCCTTGCTTTCTCGGAAAACGGATATGCGACGCTGACCCGCAACTATGAATGGAACGAAGCGGAAAGCCGAACCGAATTGGTCTTCAAATCCGCCGACAAATTGGATGCGGATACGGTCTACCTCGTTCGGCAGGAGCGCACGGACTATTATCCGACAATCTATCCGGCGGCAGGAAGCTATTTGTTCGAGGACTGGAACGGCGATTATACGCTGCGGGTCGCGGAGGCATCCGGACAGAACGCAATGCGTCTTATCGTCCCGCTCGATCCGTATCAGGCCATTGCCGATGCGATGCGTGAAGCCGCACCGACGCCGGATCCCGACCGGGAGGAGGACGGAGACGACCTGTGGTTTCTTTACCCGCGGACAGAACGCGACGGCTTCGACGGGCATTATACGCTGACCTCGGTGCTGTGCGGAACCGAGCGGATCGGTATGCTGCTTTGGGATACATCGCGCGGTGAATCGGAAACGACTCCGGGCATTACAATGGCGGAGCCGCTGTTTGTCCCGATTCCGACCGTCTTGATCGACTGCGGCGACTTTGCGGAGCGAATTGCGCGCATCCATGACTCGTATGGAATTACCGTGCTGCTGGGGGAGGAAGCAAACCTTTCGATGGGAACGCATAGCGCCGAGCCGCTGCCGATTGCCGCGAACCGGGACTTGCTTGATTCGGCGTTCGACATTTTGGAAAGCACGCTGTCCGACTACCCGCCGCAGTTTTTCCAAACGCTTTGCCAAGGCTCCCTTGATGGAATCGTCCTGGAATTCTGCGGCACGATCCGCTCCACGGACACCACGTCGCTCGACTTCCCGTCCGCGCTGACGCGCACGCTCGATCGCTACCGCGTGATCGTTTTGGATACGCATTTTCTCTCCGACATGCGATATACGATCTTTCACGAAGTCTCGCACATGATTGACACCAAGCTCGATGACGACCCGAATCTCGACGAAGCGATCTGGAGCAGCGAGGGATGGGACGCGCTGAACCCAAGCGGGTTTTCGTATTACTTTGCCTATAACGAAGAGGATGGCGATCCGTATGACGTCGTCGGCTCCTCGGATTATACCGAATGGGACAGCGCGTATCAGGAGCACGGCAAGCAGGAAGCGGTGTACTTTGTCGATATCTATTCCAAAACCTTCCCGACCGAGGATCGCGCGGTTCTGCTCGGAACGCTGCTGCGCGATGACGAAAACGATGCTCTTTTGCGCTGCCCGCATCTGTTTGAAAAGCTCTGCTACTATGCGCGCGCGATCCGCGCCTGCTTCGATCCGGGCGGAACGCTGTGGCCCGAGCCGACTGTTTGGGAACGTCGGATCGAATCGCTGCAAAATGATATTGGGGAGAATGCAGCGTAAGTATCAAATACGCGGAACCGGCACATGCTACCGAAAAAGGAGGAATGTGCATGTCTTACGGAACGCAAACGATCGGCTGTGAGGTGACCAGCTGCCTATTTCATCAAAAAGGCAACACCTGCCGGTTAAACAGCATCACGGTCCATCCCGCACCGGGCTGCTTTTCCGGCACCGAAGATGAGAGCCGCTGCGGCTCATATGCCAAAAGAAGCTGAAGCCCTGATCTTCCCGCTATGTACAAAGAATCCCGCACAGCACTGTGCGGGATTCTTTTGTGTTCTGTGTGAAAACGGATTAGTCCTGAGCCGGTGCGCCGACGGGGCAAACCTCTGCGCAGTTGCCGCACTCGATGCAGGTATCCGCGTCGATGACGTACTTATCCTCGCCCTCGGAAATCGCTTCGACCGGGCACTCTGCTGCGCATGCGCCGCACTGGATGCATTCATCGGAAATCTTGTATGCCATAGTAAAATCCTCCTGTTTCTTAATAAATTGTATACGGTTTCATTATAGCACACGTTTTTTGATTTGCAACAACGTGCGACAAAGTTCACAAACAGTTAGATGCACTTTACCAATCGGTCCGGATTCGCTCGGTTTCGCCGGATGCAGCAAGGACGGACAAGTTTTGTCCGTTTTGTTCGAGCTTTGTCACGCCTCTTTTTATCGACAATTGCTGCGTGATAGAGTGAGATTCGCAAAAACAAACGGGATTCGTCCGATCCCGCAAAGAAGATTTTGAAGGAACACCGAGGAGGTGATCGAATGCCGTATTCCTTTCAACAGGGTCTGTTACAGATTCCGCCCAAACGGGATCCCGAACGAAGACTCGTGCTGCTGCCGATCCATTCCATTCTGCCGAATCCAAATCAGCCGCGCCACGAATTCGACAAAGCTGCGCTGTCCGAGCTGATGGTCAGCATCGCGCAGGTCGGGCTGATTCAGCCGCTGACTGTGCGGCGCGAGGGCGATGGCTATGAGCTGATCTCGGGCGAGCGGCGGCTTCGCGCCTGTCGGTCGCTCGGCATGACCGAGGTGCCGTGCATCATCTCCGATTCCAGCGAAGAACGAAGCGCCTATATGGCCGTCGTCGAAAACATTCAGCGGCGCGATCTGCACTATCTCGACGAAGCGGAGTGTTACCACAACCTCCTCCATACCTATGACCTGTCGCAGGAGCAGCTTGCGACGCGTCTCGGCAAGAGTCAATCGTTTCTGTCGAACAAGCTTCGCCTTTTACGCCTGCCCAAGGCCATGCGCAAACAGATTCGGGAGCAGAACCTGTCCGAGCGTCATGCGCGGGCGCTTTTGCAGCTGCCCGATGAGGAAAGCCAATGGCGCGCGCTCGACGCCATTTTGAAGCGCGATCTGACCGTAAAGCAGACCGAAAAGCTGATCGCCGACTGGAAAGCCAAGCAAGGCCGCGCGCCGATCCGTGTGCTGCGCCTGCCTGCCGACTGCCGCTTGTTTTTGAACAGCGTCAAAACCTGCCTCGAACGGTTGGAAGAAAGCGGAATGCAAACCGAAATGGAGGAGCAGCGCCGCAGCGACGGGTTCGATCTTGTCATCCGGGTGCGAACCAAGGAACGAACGCTGTTTTAAGAAGAAGGGGCTGTTAAGAAAGGTATCAGGAGCCGTTTTCTCCGCTCGAAGCGTGTACTGACGCTGCCGCGAGAGCGGAAAAACGGCTAATTTGCGGCTCAAAATCAAACAGAAATGGCGTTTTGAGCCATTTCTGCCTACCGGTATTGTTTTCCGTTCTTTTGCCGCAAATGTCCTGGTACGTTTATTTAACAGCCCCTTTCGCTTATGCTTCAAACACGGCCGCGACTTGTTTCAGAAGATCGCGAATCGGCAGATGCTGCGGACAGATCATTTCGCACTGTCCGCATTCGATGCAGTCTTTCGCCTTGCCTCCGCGTCCGATCACATTCGCATAGCGACGGCGGATCAGTTTCTCCTGCTGCGCAAACTGGACCAACTCGTTTTTTCGTTTGAACAGCGCCGGAATGTTGATCGACTGCGGGCATCCCTCGGTGCAGTAGCGGCACGCTGTGCAGGGAATCAGATCCAGCCCGTGCAGGATTTCCACCACGCGGTGAACCGCCTCATGCTCGGTTTCGTTCAGCGGAACAAAGTCGGTCATGAACGAGAGATTGTCGTCCATCTGCTGTACGTCGCTCATGCCGGAAAGCGTCATAAAGATGCCCTCGAACCCGGCGCAGAAGCGGATCGCATAGCTTGCCGGCGAACCGCCGCCGAGATCGGTCAGTACCCTGCCTGCCGCCTCGTTCAGCATTGCGAGGCTGCCGCCCTTGACCGGTTCCATGACGATGACCGGTTTTCCGTGTTTTCGGCAGACCTCATATACCCCGCGCGACTGAACCTCGGGGCTTTCGTAATCGAGATAGTTGAACTGAATCTGAACGGCTTCGATCTCGGGATGCTCCGAAAGGATCCGGTCGAGCACCTCGGGGGTGTCATGAAACGACATGCAAAGATGCCGGATGCGCCCCTCCGCTAAAAAACGTTGAACCTTTTCATACGCGCCAAGCCGCTGGAATTTCCTGTCCATCTCATCATCATTTGCATGGAGCAGATAAAAGTCGAAATAATCGACGCCGCACGCCTGCAATTGATGTTCAAAGAACGGCTCGACCTCATCCGGATTCTCCATTGAAAACGCCGAAAGCTTGTTTGCCAGCACATATGCGTCGCGCGGGTACCGCTTCACAAGACATTCGCGAATCGCCAGCTCGCTCTTGCCGCCGAAATAGGGATTTGCCGTATCAAAATAGTTGAATCCGGCTGCTAAAAAGCGATCGACCATCTCGGTAAAGTTATCGAGATCGACCTCGCCCGATTCGGTCAGCTTCAGTCGCATGCATCCGAATCCGAAATTCTTTTTCACCTCGGGAAATCCGTTCATATCCTGCTCCTTTTGAGAATGTAATTTATTTGATATATTATAGAAAAGCTCGAAAACTGTCAAGCACACTTCCCTTTTGCGGCGGCGCATGAGGCAAAAATTTCCGAGCAATTCCCTTGCGCCGATTGACAATTTGCGCATGCTCTGCTATCATATATGAGATGAAATATGTTTGGAGGATTGTACCATGACGCATATCAAAACGATCAAAACCCGCAATCTGTGCGAGAGCGCAAAGAACGGCGGCTGCGGCGAGTGCCAGACTTCCTGCCAGTCCGCTTGCAAGACCAGCTGCGGTATCGCAAATCAGAAGTGCGAAAAGTCGGCCAAATAACCGACGTCAAGCAAACGTTACAGGGAATGCCGTCCTTTTCGGGCGGCATTTTTACGGAATAGAGAGGTTTTTATGATTCATGCCTATCAACTCGGCGGATACAACATCGTTCTCGATGTCTGCTCCGGCGCGGTGCACGCGGTGGACGAGGTCAGCTATGCGCTGATTACGCACTTTGAAGGCGTCGATCGCGAAAAGCTGATCGACGGGCTCCATGCGGCACACCCTGACGACCCGATGTATACCGTCGAGGAGCTGAACGCCTGCTACGATGAAATCCTTGCCCTGAAGGAGGCCGGCCAGCTGTTTTCGCCGGATACGTTCCGACCGATGGCAAATACGCTGAAAAGCCGCACCTCGGGCGTCGTCAAGGCGCTGTGCCTGCACGTTGCGCATACCTGCAACCTCAACTGCGCTTACTGCTTTGCAAGCCAGGGCAAATACAAGGGCGAGCGGGCGGTCATGTCCTTTGAAGTCGGCAAACAGGCATTGGACTTTCTGGTCGCACATTCCGGCACGCGCAAGAATCTCGAAGTGGACTTTTTCGGCGGCGAACCGCTGATGAATTTCGACGTGGTCAAACAACTCGTTGCCTACGCCAGAACGCTCGAACCGAAATTTCATAAGACCTTCCGCTTTACCCTGACCACCAACGGCGTGCTGATCGACGACGACGTGATCGATTTCTGCAACCGGGAAATGAGCAACGTCGTTTTGAGTCTTGACGGGCGCAAGGAAATCCACGACCGCTATCGCGTGGACTATGCGGGAAACGGCAGCTGGGAAAAAATCGTGCCGAAGTTTCAAAAGCTCGTTGCGGCGCGCGGCGGGAAGAATTACTATATGCGCGGCACATTCACGCATGCCAACCCCGATTTTCTCAAGGACATTCAGACGATGCTCGATCTCGGCTTTACCGAGCTTTCGATGGAGCCTGTCGTCTGTGCCGAGGACAGCCCCGATCGGCTGACTGAAACGGATCTTCCGATCGTCTGCGAACAGTATGAACAGCTTGCGGAATTGCTGATCCGGCGGCGCAGGGAGGGACGGCCGTTTACGTTCTATCATTATATGATCGACCTGACGGGCGGCCCATGCATCTATAAGCGCATTTCGGGCTGCGGATCCGGCACCGAATACATGGCAGTCACACCGTGGGGCGATCTGTACCCGTGCCACCAGTTTGTCGGCGAGGAGCGCTTCAAGCTCGGCGATATCTGGACCGGTGTGACGAATACCGCCGTACAGAATGAATTTGCCGGTTGCAACGTCTATGCGCACCCGGAATGCGGCGAATGCTGGGCACGGCTGTACTGCTCCGGCGGCTGCGCGGCAAACGCCTATCACGCAACCGGTTCAGTGACCGGTGTCTATCGCTATGGCTGCGAGCTGTTTCGAAAGCGCATGGAATGCGCGATCATGGCAGCGGTGGACGAACAGCTTGCGGAGAACGGCGATGTCTGAACGGACCCCGACGCCGATCTGTGATTTTGTCCGCGCCTATGCCGCACGCAATCCTGTCCGGCTGCATATGCCCGGCCATAAGGGGGGCGATGATCTCGGCCCGGAGCCGCTCGACATCACCGAAATCGACGGCGCCGATACACTGTTTGAAGCAAGCGGAATCATCGCCGAAAGCGAGGCGTACGCTTCCCGGCACTTCGGCGCGCATACATTCTATTCAGTCGAAGGCTCTTCGCTCTGCATCCGCGCGATGCTGTTCCTTGCCGCACGGCGCGTTCCGAGCGGCCGCCGTGCACGCGTGCTGGCCGCGCGCAATGTGCACAAAGCCTTTTTGAGTGCGGCGGCGCTGCTCGATCTCGATGTATCGTGGCTCTATCCCGCATCGGACTGCGGCCTGCTTGCGTCTGACTGTACGCCCGCTTCGGTGGAAGATGCGCTGCAACAAAGCGACGAGCCGTTTTGCGCCGTCTATCTGACCGCGCCGGACTATCTTGGAAATGTGCCGGATGTTGCCGGGATCGCAACGGTGTGCCATCGTTATGGTGTGCCGCTGCTGGTGGACAATGCGCACGGCGCCTATCTGAAATTTTTACCGGTTTCGCGGCACCCGATCGACCTTGGCGCCGACCTATGCTGTGACTCGGCGCATAAAACATTGCCGGCCCTGACCGGAACGGCGTATCTGCATGCTGCACAGAACGACCGATACGGGTTTACGCAGAACGCCAAGGATGCGCTCGCCCTGTTCGGTTCGACCAGTCCTTCTTATTTGCTGCTGCAATCGCTCGATCGGCTGAACTGCACGCTGGACGACTGTCCCAAGCAGCTTTCTGCCTTTGTTCCCAAGATCGATGCGCTGAAAAACGAACTGCACACCATCGGATACCGGCTGCTCGGCGACGAACCGCTGAAACTCACGATCGACGCGAACGCATACGGCTATACGGGATCCGCGCTAAAGGAGGCGCTTCGATCCTGCGGCATCGAGCCGGAGTTTGCCGATCCCGACTGGCTCGTTCTGATGCTGTCGCCCTGCAACTCTGACGAGGAGCTTGACCGGCTTTTGACCGCGCTGCGCAGCATCAAGAGACGGAAGGCAATCATCCGTTTGCAGACGCCGTATGCCGTCCCGCAGATCGCTTGCTCGATTCGCACGGCGATGCTCTCCGAATCCGAACGTCTGCCGGTCGAAAAAACCTGCGGCCGTGTGCTTGCGCAGCCATGCGTCAGCTGTCCGCCGGCGGTCCCGATCGTCATGTGCGGAGAGATCATCGACCAAAGCGCGATCGAACGATTCCGCTATTACGGAACAAAGCAGCTTACCGTTCTGAAAAAGGGATGAAACCTTGCCCCCAAACGCGGATTTCTGCCCGATACCACTTGAATTCTGTTTCTTGTTTGTGGTATGATACACAAACAGGACAAAAAGGAGATTCCCATGAAAAAATTCTGTTTGTATAGTTTCATCGTTTTGCTTGTTCTTGGCCTGATCGGCTGTGCACCGAGAAGCACGTCCACCGGCCCCGAAAACCCGACGTTTGTCGTCGTGGCCGAAAACGCCGAGATTGCCGAGGTGCTGGCTTATTTTCAAGCGCACTCCGGGTACCTGCCCACCGTCGTTACGCTGAACGAGGAGACGCTTGCGTCCCTTTCCGAACAGCTGAAAACGGATGGAGCATCCGCCGAACGCGCGGATGTGCTCAAAAAGGCTGCCGAAGGCGCAACCTGCCTCGTGCTCAAATCCGACGCGCTGATCGCCGAATACGAAGCGCTGGGCTTCCGCGTGGATAACGAAGAGCTCAAAGCCCTAACCTCCTCCTTCCGCATCGACAATGCAGACCTGCTTGGTCTGAAGATCGTGCAGATGCCCGCCGGCAGCGAGCTGAACCTCGACGCGCTGAAGGCGCTCGCCTCCTGGATGACCGGCGCCGAGGCCAAATACCTTGCCGACAATCCCGATCTTTTGAAATAAATACCGTATGCGATCCGCACTTTGGCAATTTGCCGGAGTGCGGTTTTTTCTACGCAGATTTTTTCTTTCTTTAATGTAGATTTAAGGAACGGTCTGTATGATCGAAGAAAAACAAGCAAACCCTATGCGGAAAGGATAACGATATGAAACGGTTCTTTGCATTTCTTCTGATCGGCGCCCTGCTGTTTACCGCATGCGCGGCCCAGACGGCGAACGCCGAAAAACAACCCGCAACCGCCGCACCGGCCTCAACGCAGGCCGCGGCTTCTCAGGAAAGCACGCCGACGGCGGCTTTGACCGATCCGACGGATGCCGCCAGGGAGACGACCGATGCCTTTTCGATTACGACCGACAACGGCGCGGTGAGCGCATCCGGCTCGGTTTACACGATCACCGCAGCCGGGGAATACACGATCGGCGGCGCACTCTCGGACGGACAGATCGTTGTGGACGCGGGAGAGGAGGATGAGGTGAAGCTCCTTTTGAATAACGCCTCGGTCACCTGCACGACGGATGCGCCGATCCTTGTCAAAAATGCCGGCGAGGTCACCGTCAAGGCCGAAAAGAACACCTACAACACCGTAAGCGATCTCCGAACCGGCGACGCTTCCGCCGCGAGCGAGGAAAATTACGACGCTGCAATCTATGCGGCATGCGATCTGAAACTGACCGGCTCCGGCACCCTGATCGTGACGAGCACATACGACAACGGCGTCAAATCGAAGGACGATCTGTCGGTCAAAAATATGACGTTAAAGGTCACCGCCGTCGGCAACGCGCTGAAAGGGAACGATTCGGTCGAGATCAAGTCCGGTGCGCTGATGCTGACCTCGACGGCATCGGATGGAATCAAAACCGAGAATACGGACGTTTCGTCGAAGGGCAATCAACGCGGCACGGTCACGATTTCAGGCGGACAGGTCGACATCTACGCCGCGTGCGACGCCATCCATGCGGCTTACAATGTGGAAATCTCCGATGAGGAAAGCTGTATCGTCAACCTCTATACGGCCTCATACGCCTCCGAAAGCACGGCTGCCGCGGGAGCGGAGCAATACCTGATTGTTCCTTCGTCGCTGTACAGTGAGGACTACGAGTACTACGTTTACCTCTACAATGAGGACGATGCCGCGGGCGCATGGGTTAAGTGCACCTATGACACGATGGTATACAGCGGGCGCACCGCCTATTACGGCCTTGCATACCGCACGACCGGCTCCTACCAGAACCTGCTTTGGAACCTGGTACCGGCCGGAACGGCGCCGGATGGCACCAATTACGTCGCCGCAAGTACCGGCGAAACCGTCAATGGCTCGATGAACGCCTATCTGATCACATCCATTTCCTCCGGCGTGATCGCGGGCGACTGGGTACAGCTGTCGAGCGGCTCCGGCAGCTCGAACAAGACGACGTATTCGGCAAAGGGCATCAAGGCTGCAAATGAAATTCTCATCACGGGCGGGACGATCAGCGTGTACGCGATGGACGACGGCCTCCACGCCAACGGCGGCGATGCGCTTGAAAACGGCGCTGCCGGCCTCGGCAACGTTACGATCAGCGGCGGAACCCTCTCAATCACCTCCGCGGATGATGGCATTCACGCGGATGGAGCGCTGACCATTGACGACGGAACGGTTGCGGTCGTCGATTCGCACGAGGGGCTCGAGGGCAACGTCATCACAATCAACGGTGGAACCATCTCGGTCTACGGCGATGACGACGGCATCAACGCCTGCTCGGGCAGCGCGACTCCGCTGCTGACGATCAACGGCGGCAGCCTGACTGTCACGACGCCCTCCGGCGATACCGATGCGATCGACTCGAACGGCAATTTGAGTATGACCGGCGGCGCCGTGCTTGTACGCGGCGGCACACAGATGGGCAATATGGCGGGCTCGGTGGATGTGGACGGTTCCATCACGGTCTCCGGCGGCACAATCGCAGCATTCGGCGGCATCTGCCAGATTCCGTCCAACGGCTCGGTCAATACCTACGTTTCCAATGGAACGTCGTTTGCCGCAGGCGATTATCAGCTCAAAGACGCGAGCGGCAACGTGCTTTTCAGCTTTACACTCGATACCGGCTACTCCTCCTGCTGGATCGCGTCGGAGGCCTTTGCGCTCGGCAGCAGCTATACGCTGGAAAAGGACGGAACTATTGTTCTGAACTGGACACAGTCGTCCAACACCGAGGGCGCAACCGGCAATTATGGTGGGTTCGGCGGCACGGGCGGCTTCGGCGGTCACGGCGGTTGGGGCGGCAGACGGTAAACGCCGAATCGGTTTTCCTCCATTTCTTCCCATACTACTAAACGGCGGCGGAATCATCCGCCGCCGTTGGCTATCGCTTTGTTTGATTTTGTCTATAAAAACGTCGAAGGGTTTCACGGTCTATTTTTCCTTCACTCGTATAAGGAATCTTTATAAGAACATAGTCTCCGTCATCCTTTGGTCTATCACGAACCGGTATCCTATTCTCAACTGCAGCAATAATGTTTTTTAATGGTTCAGTAGTATTCTTGATATCTGGTCTTAATTCTATAAACGCTACAGGATACTCTCCGATTATCGAAGAATCATCTTTTATACCAATAACAACACAGTTCTCTACTTGCTTGTTTTCTAAAATTACTCGTTCGATCTCTACCGGAAATACGTTGTGTCCGTCCGGTCTTACAATCATTTGTTTTTTTCTTGATGTTAGAATAAAGAACCCTTCTTGATCTACAAAACCCAGATCTCCGGAGCGGCCCCACTTTTTTCCATTCTCATCTATAAAAAAGAACGCTTCTGTTTCTGCATCATTATTTATATATCCTCGCATTTCCTGTGGAGACGAGAGGTAAATCTCCCCGATTTCATTATACTTGCATTCGGTATAATCGTCTTTCATAACCTTTGCATCGACGAGGGGAAGAGGAATTCCATATACTCCTGGTTTCTTTGTTTTATCAAATGGTGTTTCAAAAGCGCATGAAGAGTATTCTGCCATTCCGCCACCTTTTATTAAAGTTGAAAGCGAGTTGTGATTGTATAACCATTTATTGACTTTTTCTTCAAATTCTGGCGTCGTTCTATCTCCTCCAAAGATGATGCGTTTAATGAAAGACATATCCTCATGTTCAAGTAATTTGCTTTCAATCACATGACTAAACATTGACGGAACACATATAACATTATTCGGTTTGTGATCTAAAATCAATTTTGGAAAAGACTCAACAGTAAAATTGGGAATCAAGTGTAGTTCAAAGCCGGCGCAAAGGGACATGTGTATACCTGTAACAGCGCCGTAACTAATAAAAGGAGGCATAATACCAAGTAAGCTTTCTCCGCAAACCGTTTGGTTGATTTGAATTAGTTGAGCCGCAGTTACATTCATTCCTTTAGCTGTCAACTCTAGCCCTTTGGGGACTCCGGTTGTTCCGCTTGTATATTCAATAATTGATGTTTTTCCTTCCCGATAATCTGCTATTTTAAAATTTGAATGTGTTGCACCAGCATATACATCGAATGGCAAGATAGTATACGTCTGTTTATTAAAATGCAATCTGCTTTTGAAGAAGGAAACGCATCCCATCCAATTTTTCTGAGCGATTAATTCTGTCCTTTTGAGTATAGAATAATTATTTTTTAACCATCTTTTTTGTTCTGTCTTATTCATGCACGCTAAAGGAGAAACCGGTATTATTGTCTCCAGCATTGAATCTTTTGCCGCTTCAATCATTGTATTCAAATAAGGAGTGGTAATACATCCAACTTTCACCTCTGTTAAATTGATATAGAACCGCATGCGTTCCGTTGGAATTCTGGGATCTATCAGGTTTGCAACAGCCCCTATCTGATCTAGCCCATACATCATAAAAACAGTATCTGGAGTCAAAGGCATCGCTAATGCAACAGATTCATTTTCTTTCACTCCTAAATTCTGAAAAAAGCGACTAAAACGATCTATATTTTCAAACAATTCCTGATATGTATAGGTTTTTCCATAAAAAGAAAGTGCTTTTAAAAAGAGATTATTTCTGTTACAATCACGCAAATATTGAGACAATGACATATCTGGAACTTTTATTGCTAAATCTTTCTCAGAATAGTATTTCAGCCACGGTTTGTCGATGGACGGATAACCCGTCAGTTTTGTCTGCTCCATAATATAAAACCTCCTTAATGATTAGGTGTAGATTAGAATTAAGACAGCAAATAAAATCAACACCAAAAACATGACCGTTGTGATAATATAAGACATATTTATGCCTAATATATAGTCTGCTTTCTTTTTCACTGTCATTTTATTAAAGGGAATATCTATCCTCAAATCTTCTTCCCGCAAATCTTCCGGGAGGTTGTGTATCATTTTCCGATAGATAGCACCGGTAATGCTAAACCGTCGCACATAACCCCACATCACAAAAATGAACAACAAGGATAAAACTATGCCTGCCACAGGGAACAGCTTAAAAGGTATTGATGCTGGAATGCAAACATGTAACGTCCATGTCGTCAGGTACGGGAATACAATAACGGCAAGCGTAAAAGTATAGTATGAAAAAGCCTGTTTCCATAGAGACGAATCTCTATGGTCCCATTCTGACAAGTATATCTCCATCAAGTGCAGAAACTGATCAGTATTCTCTATCGGTATCATTCCATCGAATTTGTTTCGTTCTTCCTTGTTGTCCGTACCGGTTTCCTTAATGGTTGTTTTCTCTTTGATGCTCTTTTCTGTTTCTTTAAAATACTCATATTCCATAATGATGCCTCCTGTTATGGTTTTTCACGCATAAATGATTCTGCCACAGCCATATTTAGTCTATATATAGACTATTTTACCATATATGGTCCAAAAAGTCTATATATGGTCTTTGTTGCAGAACGTTCCTGTTACGATAAAACTAAGAATTAACAGGGAGTAGATTATGAACACACGAGAATATGTAGTAAAAAGGATATTAGATCTGTGCAACGAGAAACGACTGACAATCAACGGACTTGCACGTCTATCTGCCTTGCCGCCATCAACACTAAAGAATATCATCAACGGCGCAAGTCAGAACCCTGGAGTTGTAACCTTAAAAAAGATATGTGATGGACTGGAGATCTCAATGATAGATTTCTTCGATACGGACGACTTTCGTGTAATTGAACAAGAAATACGATAGAGTCAACTTCATCCAATAATAATATCATAAAATACGCGCCTTTTCTTGTATTGGATAAGTGTGCTGAAGAATATTGAACCCTCCCTTGACAAATGCAGTCATAAGTGTGTTCTTCTGGAAAAAGAAATTCCCCTTAAGGGGAAAAACTTTTGGATATATGTTTGAAGACTCCTTTATAGAGCAGCTCTTCTGCTATGTTTTACAGCAGTCTGCCTAGCTTGTCAAAAGCATTTTTGACAAACTGCTTTTCTTATACCACAACCTCATACTCGCCGGTGCTGCCGCTTTCGGCATATCGCCACAGATCGTACGGGCAAAAGATGCCCTGGTCGGTGACGACGCCGGAGACGAGCTCGGGCGGCGTAATGTCGAATGCGGGATAGTAACCCTTCACGCCGTCGCGCGCAGTTTTGACGCCCATGGCCTGCAGGACAAAGTCCGGATCGCGCATTTCGATCTTGACGTCCTTCACCGTGGGGTGCACAAGGTCCGGCGCGCCCGTTACAAAGTACGGAATACCCATATACTTGGCCGCGATCGCGATCTGGAACGTACCGACCTTGTTGATCACGTGTCCGTCCATGCAGATCGCATCCGCTGCGGAGGTAAACACATTGACGTTTTCGTTTTTCAGTACGAATGCGGGCATGTTGTCGGTGATGACCGTCACATCGAAGCCCATTTCATAGCAGACCGTGGCGGTCAGCCGTGCGCCCTGGAAATACGGACGCGTTTCGGGACAGAAGATGCGGAAGGTTTTGCCCTTTTGTTTGGCCTCCTTGAGCATCATGCCGACGATCGTTTCCGCAAAGCACTGTGTCATAACGGTTCCGCCGTTTGGGATCTGTCCGACCAGATACGTTGCCATCTTGGCGATCTTGTGATAGCGGCTGTTGTTGGCCTCGATCGCCCGCGCCTTGATCGCCTCGGCAACGTCCACGCCGGAACCCCAAGCGGCTTCGGCCGCCTCCGTCATGGTTTTGCAGATCTGCGCCATGCGCTTGGCTGTCGTCGGTCGCGCGTTTGTGATGCAGTCCGCCGCTTCCCTCAGAAATTGCCGCTGCCTTGCTTCGCTCTCGTTTCGACACTCGTATGCCGCGAGCGCCATACCCATTGCCGCCGCCGTATACGGTCCGGCGCTTTGCGTCACCATATCTGTGACGGCCTTGGCGACTTCGGCATAGTGCGTGCACGTGACAAACGACACTTTACGCGGATAGCAGCGCCGGTCCAGAATACGCACCCTGCCGTCCTCGAACCACGCAATGTTCTCATATTGCAGCATGAATGCCAACTCTTTGTCCTGTCGTTCCATTCTCTTAACTCCTGTCTTGTTCAGAATTCGATTTTCGATAGATACGTGCCTCGTAGGGCTGCATCCGATCGGTCACGGCGGCGGGCTCGATCCGCGTATACCCATTTGCACGAAATACGGGCTTTCTCGGCTTTGCAGCAAGGTTACATTCGATTACGAACGTTTCCTCCGCAAGGCTGCGCCGGTAGACAAACGTGTTCTTCTTGCGCGAAAGCAGGGTAAAATCGCCGTAGATCAGCGCCGGATGCGCCTTGCGGAGCGCAATCAGCCTTTTGTACAGTGCGGTGATCGTCTGATCCGGCTCCTGCATAAGATGCGCGGGCAGCTGCCGCGCCTTTTCGTTCCACGGCAGCAGGACGCGGCTGTGGTCGCGCGTTCCTGCCTTGATGATGGCAAACGCCTTCTCGGGCGAGCATTGTTCGAGCAGCTCCGCATAGCGGTTGCGCGACTCGACATCGCTCAGCTCCGTGATCGAATGGAAATCATAATTGACCAATCCCATCTCGTCGCCCTGAAAGATGAACGGTGTGCCCTTGAGCGTAAACTGCATCACGGCGAGCAGCGTCGCGATCGGTCTGCGATAGGCCGGGTTTTGACTGACCTTGCTGACCATGCGCGGGTTGTCGTGGTTGTTGTAAAACAGCGACATCCAGCAATTGTTGCCGTAATGCTCCATCCAATCGGTGATATAGTCACGATAATAGTTGAGATCGTACTCGTAGTCGTCGAACCGAATATGACCCGGCGTTTCGAGCTGATCGAACGAAAACACCATGTCGAGCTCTCCGCGCTCTTCGCCGGTGAGCAGCTTTGCCATTTCGCGTCCGACGCCCGGCGTCTCCCCGACCGAAAATGCTCCATGCGGGCGGAATGCCTTTTCCTGTATCTCGTGCAGATATTCGTGCAGATGCGGACCGTAGTAATAATGCTCGATGCCGTAAAACAGCATCATCTTGCCGATCGTTTCGTTGCCGTCCGGCAGGCCTTCCGCTTTGGAGATATAATTGATGACGTCCATGCGGAATCCGTCCACACCCCGATCGAGCCACCAGTTGATCATATCGATCACATCGGCGCGTACCGCGGGATTGTCCCAGTTCAGATCCATCTGCTTTTTGGAAAACAGATGCAGTGCCCACGCGTCCTGTTCGGGATAGTGGTTCCATGCGGAACCGCCGAAAAACGAATTCCAGTTATTCGGCTCCCTGCCGTTCTTTCCCTTGCAGAAGAAATAGTAATCCCGATACTTGGACGTCGGATCGGCAAGCGCCGTTTGAAACCAGGCATGCTCATCTGAGGTATGGTTGACCACCAGATCCATAATCAGCCGCATTCCGCGCGCATGAATGCCTGCGACCAGCGCGTTGAAGTCCTCCATCGTGCCGAACTCGGTCATGATCTTGCGGTAATCACGGATGTCGTACCCGTTGTCGTCGTTTGGGGAATCGTAGATCGGCGACAGCCACAGTGCGTCCACTCCGAGCGATTTGAGATAGTCGAGCTTTGAGAGAATGCCTTTCAGATCGCCGATTCCGTCGCCGTTCGCGTCCGCAAAGCTTCTCGGATAGATCTGGTAGATCACGGCT
>JAUMVL010000110.1 GCA_030530185.1 Clostridia bacterium
TCGGAGGAGGAGAGCATGGTCGATTTCTTCGCCAAAAAGTACGACTGCACCTGCATCAAAGAAGCGGTTTCCGGTACGACGCTGAACGCGCTCAATCCCCAAAGCTATGTCGAGCGGTTCAATCGGTACCTTGCCTCGCCCGAAAAGGCGGAGCATCTGGACGGCTTTATCTGCCAGCTTTCTACGAACGATACGCGCAACGCCGATGCTTATGGCATTGTGATGCCGAACTTCATTACGGCATCCGATGCGTTTGATGTGAACACGACCTTCGGCGCGATCGAGTATATCATCGCAACTGCCAAGGAAACGTGGGATTGCCCGGTCTACTTCTACACCAATCCGCCGTACGGCAAATCGGACTACGACAAGATGGTGCAAGGGCTGTATCAGATTGCGGAGAAGTGGGGGATCACGGTGATCGATCTCCACGCCGATGAAGCGTTCAACGACATCACGCCGGAGCAGCGCGCGCTCTATATGGACGATACGATCCATCCGACCAAAGCGGGCTATCGCGAGTGGTGGCTGCCAAAGTTTGCAGAGGCGATTCTGCCTGCCGCAGAGCAGTAACGGAGCTCGCTTTTTCTGCGAAAAACCGGCACGTTTCGCAATCTATGCGGCGAAAAGCGAAGGTTATGCTGTTTTGCTTGAAAAAACGGAGAACTCTGGTAAGATGACAGCATCAAGCCGATCATGAAATCGGCGACAAACTTCTTCTATTTCTCCTCCTTTTTTGAAAAACCGGACGACAGCAGCGTCCGGTTTTTCATTTTCAAACAAAAAAGCCGTCCTTTGGACGGCGCTGAGGGACATGCGTTAGGCTTGCTTGGGAAAGCTGACCTCGAGGAAGAACATATTGTCCTGCGTCTTGATTTCGAGCTTTCCACCGTATTGCTCGGCAATGTAGCGGATACTCTTGGTGCCGAATCCGTGGCGAGCGGCGTCTGCCTTTCCGGTCGAAGGAAGTCCGTCCACAAGCTGCAAATTCCCGGCAAAATAATTCGATTCCTCAATGATGGGACAGCCGTTTCGTTCGGTACAAATCAGGGAGATGACCTTCTGCTCGGGGTTATCGAGCTTCTGGATCGCTTCGATCGCATTGTCGATGATGTTGCCGAACAGGGAATAGGTTTGTACGGCAGTCAAAAAACGGAACTGCTCGCCGTCTGCCATACAGGAAAACGTGATGCCGTTTTTTTCGCATTGCATGGCTTTTTCGCAGAGCACCACATCGAGCACTTCATTGCCGGTTTTGATATTGGCGTCGTAGAAACGGATCGCCTCGCGGAGAGAGTTCGTTTCGTCACCGGTCAGCTTGGTTTCGATCTTATCGATGATGTGCTTCAGATCATGACATTTCATGTTGATGACGTCCATGTTGGCCTTGACCGAATCGAACTGCGCTTTTTCCTGCCGCATCAGCTGATTCAGGATGCCGATCTGCCGTGCCTTTTCGCTTTCGTTGAAAATACCGGCGCCGATCAGCAGAATGACGAAGCTGAACGCGATCGTAAACAGTTTGACCACAATGCTCAGCGTCATGCTTTCATGCTCAAACACGCGGGCGATGCACACGAGCATATTGACGATGATTACCGTGCCGAGGGAGAGGAAAATGATGTTGCGGCGGGTCTTGCGATCCGGCGCAAGCGAGCCCTTCGGGCGGAAGATCCATGCCAGCAGAAAGTACATGCCGAATCGGAACAGATAGAACACGATCCATTCCCAGGTGGTGATATCAACGCTTTCCCGGAACAGCGAAATCGTCGCGCGATCGTTGACGCCGTTCAGGTTCTGAAGCAGCGGGTAGAACTTGTTGCCGATCTGATACGCGGCAAGTCCCGAGGTAAACGCCATAACCAGCTCCTGCTGACTGCCGTCCCAGCAGAAAAACAAAAATCCGAGGTTCAGAACGCAAATGGAAAGATAGCAGATCACGCGAACGGGCAATGTGCCGACTTCGGTATTCAGAATTGCGAGCAGATAGCACAGCACCGCGCACTCCAAAACCGCGAACAGGGCGCGCAGAGCAAAGGGGCGTTTTTTGGGAATCTTGGCACAGAACAGCGAGATTGCAAACTGCGACTCCAAAAACGTGAAGATCAGCGAATATCCCTCGAACGCATAATTGGCGGTGAGGATCTGAGTGATCAGGTTAATCATAGTGCAGCGTCTCCGTATAGGCCGACAGCGCTTCTAAAAAGGCTTTTTTGCGCGGATGGCTCATAGCGCATTCGATCTCGTCCAGATAGACCGACATGCCGTCCACCTTTGTAACATAGGCAAGATTGATGAGCGTAAAGTTGCTGCAACGCGCAAACCCCTGGCCGTTCAGCGCACTCTCGACGGATTTCATCGACTGGTATTGCCGGTATTCGCCAAGCTTGGTGTGATAGACACAGTGATGCGCACTGACCTCTACATACAGGATCTGGGCGGGAGTCAGCCGCACAAAGCCGGATTCCGATTTCAGAATGATATCCGTTCCTGCGGCGGGGGTGACCTTGTCCAAAAGACGGGTGAATTTCAGGGAGAACTCGGGATATTTTACAGGCTTTACGATAAAATCCGATGCTGTGACTTCGTACCCTTGGACAGCGTATTGCCGCATGCTCGTTACAAATACAAGCAGCACCTTTTCATCTTTTTTCCGAAGCAGGCGAGCGGCATCCATGCCGTTCATCATCGGCATCATAATATCCATGTACACGATCTCATAATCGCTTTTGTATTTCTCAAGGAAGGTGATGACGTTATAGAATACCGTAACTGAAATCGCCTCTTTATGCTCCTCCGCATAGCGCTTGATGTGCGATTCCAATGTTGCGGCCTGATCCTTGTCATCCTCGATAATCGCAATCCGTATCATCCGACTTCTCCTCCATTGCAGATATTATACCATTTGTAAAAGAATTGTCAACAAAGCATGAAAGGTTATGCTGTGAAAAAACAAGGTTATGCTGTTTGCATTGCGATTGAAATGCTGTTCCTTTATAAATAAACTGTAAATAAAGGGAGTAGATCCCGAAAGTAAATCAGGAGGAAATGAACATGAAAAAGAAACTGGTGCTTGTGATGGCGGCTGTTATGGTAGCTGTGCTGATCCTGGCTTGCGCTGGCGCGGCAAAGGGCGGCGCTCAGGCGAAGATCAAGGGCGTTTACCTTTCTCCGGCCAAGGCAGATTACAACAACATGCGTCCGACCTACAACTTCTATCTGTACAACTTTGCACAGAGCGAAGTCACCCTGTATGAAGACAACACCTACATGATTATCGTGACCGACTCCACGTTCTCCGCGGTTGAACTGTCCGAGAGCACGAACGATCACACCGAGAACGAGCGTACCAACCAGATCACGAAGTTCTTCGGCACCTACACCGCTGTCACCAATGAGCTGGATGACGATCTGACCGACGTCACGTTCTCCAAGCCGACCCGCATTGTCAAGAGCTTCGACCAGAGCTACTGGCTCGATACCGACAACTGGACCGAGAAGGCGGGCAAGGCTGTTGCAGACAAGCAGTATGACGGCACCACCGGCGAAGTCATCGGCGAAGGCGAGCCCAAGACCGCTGAGCAGTATCTTGCCGAGAATGCATTCGACGAGGTCACTCTCTCTGTCAACGAAAAGAGCGCTTCTCTCGACTTCTACACCTTCGGCGTCAAGACCGGCTTCTCCAACTAAGCAATCTTACGGGCGGTATCCAAGATGAAGCAGTCGAATCTTTGGCGGGGATTGACGGCGCTGTTTGCGCTGATTCTCTGCTTGACGAGCTTCGGCGCGGGGCTCGCGTTCCATCGGGAAGGCGATGTCAACCTGTTCCTCGGCACGTTGCCGCCGGTGCAGGCCGCGACCGATGATACCACGTACTTTGCCTCGTCGTATGCGTCCAAGGACGAAATGCGCGCGGCACTCAAGGCCTATCAGATCGAGAACCAGGAGGAGGGCAGCGTGCTTCTCCGTAACGAGAACAACGCACTCCCGCTTGATCCTTCCGCAAAAGTCACCCTGTTCGGCTTCGCTGCCGCAACGCCCGTCTATCACGGCGGTTCCGGCGGCCCTGCCAATGCGGGCATCAATCTCTACGACGCACTGAAGGAAGAGGGCGTCGCCGTCAATGAGACCGTGTACAGCGCGATCGTCGCCGCAGGCGGCACCCGCACCAAGACCGGTCTGATCGGCGAGATCGCCGCCTCGGCTTACAAAGGAACCGAGTCCTCGTTCGCGTCCTACAACGACGCCGCGATCTATGTCATGTCCCGGTACGGCGGTGAAGAGGGCGACCTCAACCACGGCCTGCAGGGCGATTGGCAGGAAGGTCCCGCCGGCGTTCCCGAGCTCTCCCTCCACCAGGAAGAGATCGACACGCTGAACCTCATCAAGGATGCGGGCTTTAAGAAGATCATCGTTGTCGTCAACAGCGGCTATGCGATGGATCTCGGCTGGCTTGCGGATTACGGCGTGGATGCGTGCCTGTGGATCGGCTATCCCGGTGCTTACGGCATGACCGGCGTTGCCAAGTGCATCAAGGGCGAAGCGGATCCTTCGGGCCGCAACGTCATCACCTACGCAACGGATTCGCTGTCTTCTGCCGCGATGCAGAACGCGGGCGACTTCACGTTCACGAACCTCACGGGTCTGTATAAGAACAAGTACCTCGTCTACGCCGAAGGCATCTACCTCGGCTACAAGTACTACGAGACCCGCTATCAGGATCAGGTGCTCGGCATCAACAATGCGAACTCCGCAAAGGGTGTTTACGCCTCCAAGGACGGTGCATGGAATTATGCCGACGAAATGGTCTACACGTTCGGCGCAGGCAAGAGCTATGCGGACTTTACGCAGGAGCTTGTCTCGGTGAACTGGGATAAGACCTCCCATCAGGTGACGGCCGAGGTCAAGGTCACCAACAACGGCGGCTTTGACGGTAAGAGCAAGGATGTCGTGCAGCTTTACGTCCAGCTTCCTTGGGAAGCGGGTCAGGCGGAAAAGAGCGCGATCCAGCTGGTTGATTTTGCCAAGACATCCGCCCTCGCTTCCGGCGAGAGCGAGACGCTGACCCTGAACTTCTCCGACTACCTGTTTGCAGCCTACGACAGCAATGCCGAAAACGGTGCGGATCCGTCGAAGAAGGGCAGTTATGTGTTTGACGCCGGCGATTATTACTTCGCGATCGGCGACGATGCGCACGACGCTTTGAATAACGTGCTTGCTGCGCGCGGCGTTTCCGGCATGTTTGATGCCGAAGGCAATGCGGTCGCGGGCGATGCAGCAAAAGCGTATAAGGATACGCTTGCCGAACTGGACAACAAAACGTGGGCGGTTTCCCCGTACACGGGCGAGGTCGTCTCCAATCACTTCGAGGATCGCGACATCAACTATTTCATCCCCGGCGCGGTCACCTATATGACCCGTGCGGATTGGAATACGTTCCCTGAGACTGTTACCGAACTGACGGCAACGGATGAGATCAAGAATCTCATGGAGAACTTCCAGTATGTCAAGCCCTCCGATGCGCCGGATATCTCCGCTTATAAGTTTAAGCAGGAGAATGGCATCTCGTTTATCGACATGAAGGACGTCGCATTCGACGATCCGCAGTGGGAGACCTTTATCGATCAGCTGACGGTCGGCGAGCTTGCCCAGATCGTCGGCGACAAGATGGCGCTCGACGCGATCGAGTCGATCGATTTCCCGGCGTATGCCGGTGGCGACGGTCCGGACGGTCATCAGCAGGGCGTCCTGTTCAATGCCGAGATGGTCTGCGCATCCTCGTTTAACAAGGAGCAGATTGCAAAGCGCGGTGAATTCTTCGGAGAGGAAAGTTTCTGGATCGGTTTCCGTCACATCTACGGTCCGGGCGGAAATCTCCATCGTACGCCGTATTCGGGCC
>JAUMVL010000111.1 GCA_030530185.1 Clostridia bacterium
ATCGGCACGGTCTGGGTACTGAGCCGGCTGTCCGATCAGGATTTCGGTCTCTTCCCCGCAATGCAGGAGGACTTTTTGAACGGATTCCGCATTGCGATGTTCTTTGCCGCGTTCTGTGCATGGCTTTTGCTCGCGCTTTGGACGCTGCTCACGTTCGTCAAGCGCGTCAAGGCGGGCAGATGGTGGGAAAACACGATCCTGTTCCGCGTGCTGCGGCTCGTCTGGCGCTTTATCAAGTGGATTTTTCGCGGTTTTCGCACCCTGATCGTGAACCTGCCTCTGTACTGGCGAACGGCGCTCGTTTGGGGCGGGCTCGGGTTTTTGACGCTGCTCGCGCTGCTGGTGCTCGGCGCAAGCGGGCGTTTGCTGTGGCTGTGGCTGTTTGCCGAGCTGATTTTGACGCCGCTCGTCTGCTACGCGGCGATCTGCCTGCGCCGGCTCGAAAAAGGCGGTGAGGAGCTTGCAAGCGGAAATCTGAACTATCGCGTGCCGACGCAACACATGCTCCCCGCCTTCCGCAGGCATGCCGAGCATTTGAACAGCATCACCGCGGGCATGCAGCGGGCGGTGCACGAACAGATGAAAAGCGAGCGCATGAAAACCGAGCTGATCACGAACGTCTCGCATGACATCAAGACACCCCTGACCTCCATCATCAATTATGTAAAGCTGCTTCAGCGCGACGGATTGCAGTCCGAAAACGCACCGCTATACCTCGAGGTGCTCGATCGCCAGTCCGCGCGGCTCAAAAAGCTGACCGACGATCTCGTCGAAGCGTCGAAAGCCTCCTCCGGCGCAATGAGCGTGAATCTTGAACGCACCGATCTGCACGTGCTGCTCGAACAGGTGCTCGGCGAATACGGTGAAAAGCTCGCAAACGCGCAACTGACACCCGTTATACAGCTTTGTGAACCGGCGCCGTTCGTGCTTGCCGACGGCAAACTGCTGTGGCGTGTGTTCGACAACCTGTTCGGCAATCTCTGCAAGTATGCGCAAGCTGCTACACGCGTGTACCTCTCGACTGCGATTCAAGGCGATCAGGCGATCGTTACAATCAAAAACGTCTCACGTGATCCGCTGAACATCTCCGGTGAGGAACTGATGGAGCGCTTTGTGCGCGGCGACGCCGCCCGCAACACGGATGGCAGCGGACTCGGGCTCTCGATCGCACAATCGTTGATGGCACTGCAAAGCGGTACCGTTTCGATCGACATTGACGGCGATCTCTTCAAAGTGACGCTGACTCTGCCTGTCTTAAACTGATTCCTGCCAAGTCAAAAGCGACACTCCAAAACGGAGTGCCGCTTTTTTAGAAAAAGGAGTTTCTCATCGCCTGTCGCGGTCGATAAACTCAAGTGCAATCGTCGCAACGACGACGGCGGCGATCAGAAGCACCACGAGCATACCCCAGTTAAACAGAACGGTTTCCGCCGTGCTTGCGTATACCGGGTTGAAGTTCTGCTGTCCGGACCAGAGCAAAAAGTCGTCGCGCTTGCCGTTTTGTTCCACCTGCTGCAAGAGCTCCAGCAGCGGTTTATGCCCCATATATTCGATGTTGCGGAACTTGAAGATCGTATTCCACAGCGTCACCATCGGCAGATCGTTATAACCGCCGATCGCGCAGAGGCTCTCCATGCCCCATCGCGAGATCGTCAGCGCAGTCAGATCCTTTGCGATACCGGTCAGTTGGAAGAACGCGCCCGAAAAGACGAGTTGGAAGATCAGCAAAAAGGGCATGGCCGTCATGGCGGTCGTTGTCGTGCGGACGATGCTCGAAACCATCAGCGCAAGCATATCGGCCGCATAGATCGTCAGCAAAACCGTGATTCCGAGATCCACGATTCCCCACGGGGTTACGATCCCTCGGGTCGGCAGCGTTACGCCGGCGACCGAACAGATTACCAGCGTGACAACCGTCTGCGCCAGGCACAGGATCCATTGATAGATCATGTGCGCCGCAATGTACGACGACATATGCAAGCCCGCGCGGTGTTCGCGCTTAATGATGTTCCGCTCTCGGCAGACGACCTGAATCGAGTTGAAAAAGCCGTTCCAGATGCAGACGCAGGTCAGCGCAAAGGCGCCGTTGATCGTTCCTTCCTGCGTCTTGAACATGTTTGCTCCGACGACAAACGTAACGATGGCGGCAATGAACGCGCCCATCGGCAGAACCTTCCAGTCATTCTGGAAAACGAACATCCGCAAAAACTTGCACAGATAAATTCGTGTCTGTGCCAGTCTGCCCTTATGCTTCAGGATTTCATTGTTCATTGCCTGCGCCTCCTTCCCGCTCCGCCGTCAACTGCGCATACCGTTCGATATACAGATCCGCAAGTCCTTCTCCGCCTTCCTCCTCGCGGTTGACCGACATGACGATCTCCTCCATCGTATCCTTTCCGAAGAATTCCTTCGCTTCCTTCGGAGAGCCGTAGAACGCAAGCCGTCCGACCTGCTCGGAATCCTTGGCCAGCACGATCACCTTGTCAAACAAGTCAATCACGCGGTCCGGCGTATGCGTAATGACCATTACGATCTTTCCGTCGTCCGCAATCGCGCGCAGTTTTTCAAAGATCTCGCGCGCAATCACGCCGTCCAAGCCGGAATCCGGCTCATCGAGCACGAACAGCTCGGGGTCGGTGACAAGCTCCATCGCAATCGCGATCCGACGCAGCTGTCCGCCCGATTTTTTCGAGACAAGGCCGTCGCTGCCCGCCGCAAGGCCGAGCAGGTCCAAAACCTCCTCTACCTTTCCGCCTCTCTGCTTGCCGGTCACCTTGCTCGGAAGCCGCATCTCGGCCGCATCGTCGATCGTCCGAATGACCGTGTCGTTTCCGCGCATCAGGTTCTGCTGCGGCACGAAACCGATCCGGTATTTTACGCGGTCATATTCCTTATAAACATTGCATCCGTTCAAAAGGATCGTCGCGTTTGCCTGTTCGTATCCGATCACCGCATTGACAAACGTTGTTTTTCCGGCGCCGGAGCCCCCCAAAAGCAGTACCAGCGAGCTGTTTGGGATTTCCATTTCGATATCCTTGAGCAGGTATTTCTTTCTGCCGAAATCCCGAACGGAGCGATCCTTTACATCAATGGAAAGGCCGGATTCCAATGCTTTCCCGCGGACAATCCGTGCGTTCTGCACGTCCGCAGCATTGCCCTTTGCTCCGCCTTCCCGTGCGATTCGGCTCCAATTCGGCTGATACTTTTTGCTCCCGCCGATGATCATCAGCGCAAGCCAATCCATGACGAGCCATAAAAGGATCCAGCGTCGCTTCAGTTCGAAGATCTTGATCACGCGCAGAAACAGCCGGATCTGATAGACGAACAGCGTGACTATGGTAACGATTCGGATCAGCTGCAATACCGTCTCCACCGTTTCATTTTCGACGAAGACATCCGCTATATTCATGATGCTGTAGGACAGCTCCAGTCCCGCGCAAAACAATCCCTCCACGCGGCTTCCGAGCGCTTTGCCGAATGCATAGTACCGCAATCCGCGGAACCACGCCATCCAGCGATGCTTTCCATGCAGCTTCTTCAGCATCAAACTCACGGAGATGGACAACAGCAGCCATCCGAAAAAGTCAGATGCCAACTGGATTGCCAACGTAATGTATTCGTATTCTTCCATTCAAGCACCCCTCTCCCATTCTGTGTCAAATTATAGCATACCGGTATCTGCTTTTCCATTCTTTTTTCCATTTTGTCCCATTTCCTTCTCGGTCAAGAAGCGCTGTCAAACAGCGTACGTTCCGATTGCCTCGCCCGAATGTCCATGTTTTTGCGCAGGAATCCGAGCTCTGACAGTCCTTCCTCTTAACCAAGCAAAAAGCTGCTTCCGGTTTTGGGGAAGCAGCATCTCTTGATCCCGATCAAAGCGCAGTCGGGGAAACAGTGTCAATTATATGATAGGCAAAAGAAGCAAACGTCGCGGGCTTTGCAAGGAGCAAAGCGATTCTGCTCCGCAAAGGACAATTCCCTTCCCGGACAGCTTGGCAAAAGCGCACGGATCGGCATGAAAGCCCGGTAAAATCGGATTATGAATCATGCGCCGCCCGCCTTACCGGAAACTGGCATTGACAAACGCCTCGACCTCTCCGAGCAGCTCATTTGTAAAGAGCCGGTCGTCGGCATGCTTGCAGCCGTTGACAAGTTTCAGCGTCACATCCGCACCGTTCGCCTTCAGAATCCGTTCGAGGGATACGGATTGCAGGTGTGAAACCGTGATGTCCGCGGTGCCGTGGACAATCAGCGTTTTCAAGGCCGGATTGCCGTTTTCGCAATGCTCGGCATGATACAGAACATTCGCGTCGTTCCGTTCAAAATCCGTCCAATCCTTTTGCGCCTTGCGGAGCCAGTATTCCTCGAACGAATCGAACGCTCCGGTAACGTTATTCGTCCAGCCGTTGGCCATTTTGATGACCCATGCGGGAATGCCCTCGGCGGCAAAGTCCTCGTCAAACGTGTTGAAATCGAGCACGCCGTAGTAATCGACCAGCGCATCGAACGCGGGCATTGCGAAGCGCTCCGTTTCACTCTCGCCGATGCAAAGCACGTCGGCATACGCGTCCGGTGCGGTCAGCGCGGTAAACGTCGCAAGGTAGCCCCCCGCCGACTCGCCCCAGATCGCGATTCGGCTTGCGTCAAAACCGAACGTTTCGGCATTGCGGCACAGATAACGCACAGCAGCTTTCACGTCGGCGCATGCCGCGGGGAACGGCGCTTCGGCGGCGAGGCGATAGTTGATCGATGCGCAGGCAAAACCATGGTCCCGGAAGTAGCGATACATAAACTGCGCCTGTCGCGTCTGCGAATCGCCGGATACGAACCCGCCGCCATGTACCAGCACGAACAGCGGCGCAGGGGCGTCGGCGTGCGGAACATACAGATCGAAATACTGTGCGTCGGAATCTTCGGCGTAGGCCCAATGCGAATAGGTCACGCCGCCATCCCACGTTTCGGAGGTATCAAGCTTCAGCGTCGGTGCAAACAGGTTGGAGCCGATCGTCCACGTCAGCTTGTGGTAAAACGACAGCACAAGCAGCAGCACTGCAAGCACACCGAGCACGATGTACAGCCACACAGGGCGTTTGGTTGTTTCTTTCATTGCTTCCTCCCTCAGAAAATCTTCTGCAAGTAATTGTAAAGCGCAAGATGCCACGAACCGATCGAATGGTACCGCATCGGGAACATGTCGAAGCTCGTATTGACGCCGTAGCGCAGTCGCGGCTCAATCCCGCTCAGCATCCGGTAGCCCCTTACCTGTGCAGGCATTGCAAAATCAAAGTTGCCGGTCGTCATATACAGATAATGGATCGGAAGGTCCTTGAACGCATCGGACTGCAGTGTCTTTTGGAAATACTCCGCCGGTGTGCGGAACGCGGAGAACATTCCAAACCAGGAGAAGTAGTCCAGACTGCCGCAGAACGCGGAATGGCAGGTTGTCACCGAGCCGCGCGACAGGCCGGCAAACGCGCGGTGGTCACGGCTGCTCGCAAAGCCCGCGTCGTCGATCGACTCGGCATAGGTGCTGTACTTGGATTCCACCGCAGGCATCAGATCGTTTCGCAGCTCCTCTCGGAACGAAAACGTCAAGGCATCGAGTCCGTCCTTGCAATCGTCCTCCACATAGGACGTCGGCGTTACGACAATCAGCGGCTCGATCTCGCCTGCTGCAATCATCCGATCGAGCATGACCTTGTTGTAGTGATGCGTGGAAAGCCAGTAGTTTTCATCATCGCCCGTGCCATGCATCAGATAGAGGATGTTGTACGGCTTGGATTCCTCGTACCCGTAAGGCAGGTATACAAGAGCGCGCTTTTGGAGGCT
>JAUMVL010000112.1 GCA_030530185.1 Clostridia bacterium
TTCGCGCTGTTTCTGCAAACGCTGTACGGCGCGGTGGATCTGTGGGTCGTCGGAAAGTTTGCCGAGCCCGCCGACGTGTCTGCGGTTGCAACGGGCAGCCAGTTCATGCTGACCGTGACCTTTGCGGTTACGAGCCTTGCGATGGGCATCACGGTGCTCGTCGGACGCAAGATCGGGGCCGGACAGTCGGATCAGGTCGGCGCGGTCATCGGAAGCGGCGTTTGGCTGTTCGGCGCGCTTGCAGCCGTGCTGTCGCTGCTGCTGATGCTGCTGTCCGGGACGATCTCGCAGGTCATGCAGGTGCCCGAACAGGCGTTTTTCAAAACAAGAGACTATCTGTTCATCTGCGGGGCCGGAACCGTTCTGATCGTCGCTTACAACCTGATCGGCAGCGTGTTTCGCGGGATCGGCGATTCCAAAATGCCGTTTGTCACGGTTGCGATCGCGTGCGTGCTGAACATCTTCTGCGATCTGCTGCTCGTTGCCGTGTTCCGTCTCGGTACAAAGGGCGCGGCTCTGGCCACCGTCTTTTCACAGGCGATCAGCGTGGTGCTTTCCTATGGGATCATTCGCCGCCGCAAGCTCCCGTTTCCGATATGCAAAGATGATTTTTTCCGCCCGAACCTTGCGCATATCGGCAGGATTCTCCGCATCGGCATCCCAATTGCCCTACAGGATATTTTGGTCAGTATTTCGTTTTTAATCATCCTTGCGATCGTTAATTCGCTTGGCGTAACGGCTTCGGCGGGCGTCGGCGTAGCGGAAAAGCTTTGCGGGTTCGTCATGCTCGTCCCGTCCGCGTTCATGCAGTCGATGTCTGCGTTCGTCGCACAGAACATTGGCGCGCAAAAGCCGCATCGTGCGCGAAAAGCCCTGCTCTACGGGATCGGCACTTCGCTTGCGATCGGCCTGTTTATGGCCTATCTGAACTATTTCCACGGCGAATGGCTGGCCGGGCTGTTTGCCAACGATCCGAGCATCGTCTCGGCGTGCGCCGAATACCTCAAGGCGTATGCGATCGACTGCCTGCTGACGTCGTTCCTGTTCTGCTTTATCGGGTATTTCAACGGGGCCGGCAGCACGCTGTTTGTCATGCTGCAGGGGATCGTCGGTGCGTTCGGCGTAAGGGTGCCGATCTCGTGGCTGATGAGCCGACGCGTGCCGACCTCGCTGTTTCATATCGGACTTGCGACGCCGGCGTCGTCGGCGTTTCAGATTTTGCTGTGCCTGATCTGGTTTGCTTTGCTTTTGAAAAAGGAGCGGAACGCCGCGCAAAATCCCGAGCCGCTCGCTTGACGGCTTGCGGTTGGATCGCTATAATAGGTATGTAAAAAGATGGAAAAAACGGAGGATGGAATCATGTCGTTACAGCTTCGTACCTACCATGCACCGGATTTTACCGAGCCGCGCTTTGTGACCGCGCCCGATGCGGCGCTCACGCCTGCGCCGTTCGACCGCGTCGCGCCCGAAAACTACCATGCAATGAGCATCTTTCCCGAATATTTTAAGATCGGCGGAACGTGGCTGCTGGCCGAGGAGAGCCGCATGGACTGCGTGCCGGTGCTTCGGAACGGCAGGATCGAGGTCGTCGAGTTTCGACACATCCGGGCGGGAGAACCGGTCGTCTGCGGCAGGACCGAGGACGCATCCGAGGGCATCTACGTCCATGCCGACGGCTTCCGGGAGGACCGGAATGAGCGCGATGTATTCGCCTTCCGGCAAAACCGCACGCGCGAGACTGCGTTTTCCAAGGACTACGACGATCTCTACGAGGTGCTGCGGCACGATCGCGACCACGGCAAGATCGTCTGGGTGCTCGGCCCGGCCGTTGCGTTCGACCATGATTCGAGAGCCTCGCTTGCAAAGCTGATTCAAAACGGCTATGTCGACGCGCTGCTTGCGGGCAACGCGCTTGCGACGCACGATCTGGAGGGCGCCTATCTCAAAACCGCGCTCGGCGTGGACATCTATACGCAACAGGGGCAGCCGAACGGGCATTACAACCACCTCGATACGATCAACCGCGTGCGCTATCACGGCAGCATCGCAAAGTTCATCGAAGCCGAGGGGATCGACAACGGCATCATCTATTCGTGCGAAACCTGCGGCGTGCCGTATGTGCTCGGCGGCTCGATCCGCGACGACGGCCCGCTGCCGCCCGTGTACGGCGATGTGTACGCGGCACAGGACGCGATGCGGCACGAGGTGCGCGGCGCAACGACCGTAATCTGCATCGCGACAATGCTCCATTCGATCGCTGTCGGCAATATGACGCCGTCGTTCCGCGTGCTGCCGGACGGCACCGTGCGGCAAGTGTATTTCTATTGCATCGACGTGTCCGAGTTTACGGCCAACAAGCTTGCCGACCGGGGCAGCCTCTCGGCGCGCTCGATCATCACGAACGCGCAGGACTTCATCGTCACCGTCGCAAAGGGCCTCGGGCTGTAAGGAGCGCATATGGAACAGAAACCGTTCGGCTGGTGCTTTCTCGGCACCGGCACCCTCGCGAACAACGTCGCAAAGGAAATTCTGCCCACCGGCCGGCACCGGATCGTCACGACGTATTCGCGCAATCCGGAGAAGAACCGCGCCTTTGCCGCAGCCTGCGGGGCGGTTCCGTGCGCGTCGATTGACGAAGCCGTTTTGAACCCCGCAGTCGATGCGGTGTACGTCGTCACGCCGCATCCGACCCATTACAATTTGGTGAAGCAGGCGCTTTCGCTCGGCAAACCGGTGCTGTGCGAAAAGCCGCTCACGATCACGGCCGCCGAGGCAAAGGAGCTGTTCGACCTTGCCAAGGAGAAGGGGCTGTACCTGGCCGAAGCGATGTGGACCTGGTTTGCGCCGACCGCGAACCGCGTCAAAGAATGGGTTGACGCGGGACGCTTTGGCACGATCGAGCGCGTGCATCTCAACTACCACATGAACGGACAGAACTACGCGCCGCGCGTGACCGATCCCGCCATGGCCGGGGGCGCGCTGCTCGACATCGGGGTCTATCCGATCCACTATCTGATCCGTCTGTTCGGCATGCCGGCCGAGGTGCGCTGCACCGGGCGGCTCAAGGGCGGCATCGACTGGGGAGAGGAGATTGATCTGACGTTCTCAAACGGGCTGAACGCGCATATTTCCACGTCACTGGATGATTACAAGGGTCTCGAGCATCTTGTGATCCGCGGTTCGGAGGCAAGCACCTCGATCTGGTTTTTCCATATGGCGAATGCGGCAAAGCTCAAAAAGGGCCTTCGCACGTTCGACCGCATCCGGCAATACGGCGGCATGCGGAACGAATTCGACCTAGTTGCCGAGGAGATTCGACAGGGCCGGACCGAAAGCCGCTTCGTTCCGCCGTCGGCAACGCTCGACACGATGCGGGTCGTGGACGAGTGCCGGACGCAGATGCAGCTCGTCTATCCGTTCGAGCAATAACGGAATGGAATCTCTTCCGCATCGGGGGGGATTCTTTTTGCTTGTCAAATCGGGATCCCTGCGGTATAATAAATCGTCCTATCAAACGGAGCGTGCAATCCGGCTCGGCTTGCAGCGCTGCCGCGGCATCGCATCGGAAAGGAGCGTGGGCAGATGCAGTATTATCTTGCGATCGACATCGGCGCTTCCTCCGGTCGGCACATCGTCGGCTGGATGGAAAACGGCGCCCTGCAAACGGAGGAGGTGTACCGCTTCCCGAACGGCGTCTCCGAATCCGACGGACATCTTGTTTGGGACGTCGACGCGCTCGAAGCGCATGTGAAGGAGGGCATCCGGCTTGCGCAGGCGCGCTACGCCGCGATCGAATCCCTTTCCATCGACACATGGGGCGTGGACTATGTCCTTCTGAAGGGCGACGAGCCCGTGCTTCCATGCTATGCCTATCGCGACCGTCGCACCGAACCGATGATCGAAAAGGTTCATTCCGTTCTCCCGTTTTCCACGCTGTACCGCCATACCGGTATTCAGTTTCAGCCGTTCAACTCCATCTATCAGCTCTGTGCGGATCAGGAAGCCGGGCGCCTGGAGGGCGTTACGGACTTTCTGATGATTCCGGCGTACCTCATGTACCGCCTGTGCGGCGTCAAAGCGCATGAGTACACCAACGCCACGACGATGGGGCTTGTGAACGCAGAAACCGGAGAATTCGACACGGAGATCATCGACGCGCTCGGCCTTCCGAAGCGCCTGTTTCCAAAGCTTTCCGCGCCCGGAACCGAGATCGGAACCTACAACGGCATCCGCGTGATCCTGTGCGCCACGCACGACACGGGCTCCGCGGTCGAGGGCATCCCGATGGAGGGCAATGCGCCGTACATCTCCTCGGGGACCTGGAGCCTGCTCGGCGTCAAAACGCCGCGTCCGCTTACCGATGCGGACAGCGAAGCTGCCAACTACTCCAACGAGGGCGGCGTGGGCTACAACCGCTATCAGAAAAACATCATGGGCATGTGGGTCATCAACCGGCTCCGCAGCGAGCTTTGCCGCGATCAGCCGTTTCCCGCCATTGTGCAGGAGGCCGAGCGCAGTTCGTTCTCCGGCACGGTTGACGTCAACGACAAGGCCTTTCTGGCGCCGGTCAGTATGAAGGCGGCGTTCGACGCGGCGCTGAAGGACAAGCCTCGCTCGAACGCGGACTACTTCCGCTGCGCGTATTTGAGTCTTGCCGAAAGCTATCGGCAGGCGCTTGAGGAGCTCGAGCGCAACACGCATACAACCTACGATGCGCTCTACATCGTCGGCGGCGGGGCGAAGAACGCATTCTTAAACCGTTTGACCCAAGGGGCGACACAAAAGCGCGTGATCGCGCTTCCGATCGAGGCTACCGCGCTCGGCAATCTGAAGATCCAGATGCTTGCCGATCGATGAATTCTATACAGGAGGATCTTTATGTTAGTTGACACCAAAGCAAGAATCGGCGTGTTCGCAATCGCGCTCGGCGCCTACCTACCGCAGTTTCCGTCGCTCGTGCCGGAGTTTGAGAGCCAGTATGCCGCCTTTAAGACGCACATTCCCGCTTCGGTCGAGCTGATCGACGGCGGCATCGTCACGACCAAGGAAAAGGCCATGGAAGCGGGGGACAAGTTCCGCGCGGCAGATGTCGATCTCGTCATTTTGCAGCTTTTGACCTATGCAACCTCGTACAACATGCTGCCCGCCGTGCGCGATTTGGACGTTCCGGTCGTGCTGGTCAACGTGCAGAAAAAGCTTGCGCCCGACTATGCCAACACCGACACGGCCACGTGGCTCGGCGAGCTGTATGCCTGCGGCGCCGTCGGCGAGATGGTGGCGGACCTGGAGCGCGCCGGCAAGCGCCACGCGGTGATTACGGGCGTCGTCGAGGGCGGCGATCCCGAAGTGGATGCCGAGATTGCCGACTGGTGCAAGGCGGCGCAGGTGCGGCGCAGGTTCCGCGATCTGAACCTTGCGCAGATCGGCCGTCCGTATCCGGGCATGATGGACCTGTACATCGACGAAACGAACCTGTACCACCGCATGTGGCTGTACACCAAGCAGTTCGACTGGGAAAAGATGTGGGCCATCGCCGACAACATCACCGACGAAGAAGCGATCCGTCACAAGGCGCAGGAGATTTTGGACACGTTCGACATCGAGGGCGGCGGTACGATCGAAACGGTCTGGGACATGGCCAAGTACGTCGTCGCGTTTACGCAGTGGGTCAAGGAGGAGCGCATCGGCTTTATCGCGTCCCACTACGACGGCTTTGCGCAGGGCAAGGCCGGG
>JAUMVL010000113.1 GCA_030530185.1 Clostridia bacterium
ATTCGAGCTTTTCGACCACGCGCAGGCTTTGCACATTGTGCTCGAATCCGCCCGGAACGAGCAGGTTCAGCACGTCCTCTCCGGCATGTCCGAACGGCGTGTGTCCAAGGTCGTGCCCCATCGCGATCGCCTCGGTCAAATCCTCGTTCAACCGCAGGGCGCGGGCAATCGTGCGCGCAATCTGCGTGACCTCAAGCGTATGCGTCAGCCGTGTGCGGTAATGGTCGCCGGCCGGCGACAGGAACACCTGCGTCTTATGCTTCATGCGGCGAAACGCCTTGCAATGCAGAATGCGGTCGCGATCGCGGATAAAGTCGGTCCGAAGCGGACAGGGTTCCATCGGTACCTCGCGTCCGCGCGTGTTGACCACCAGCATCGCGTACGGGGAGAGCATCTGCTTCTCCCATTCCTCCCGCTGCTTCCGAAGACTTCCGTCCTGCATCGCTTTCCTCCAAAAATCCGCAAGTATTATTTTATTCACCGTTTTTGCAAAAAATCCTTTTTTTCGTTTCGGATTCTTCCTAAATAAATAGAAAGGGGGGTTCCTCCCATTTGCAGCGGCCTTTGTTATGCAGGGCTGCAAAGCGTATACCCGTATCGCGGCAGGAACCGGAAGCGTTCTGGTTCCGTTATGACGGATAGGAATGTGTATAATCTGTATATTCTGTATATTTGCATTATGACGGATAGGAAGTTGTATAATCTGTATATTCTGTATATTTGCGTGATGTGGGATAGAAAGATGTCTAAAGTATCTATTCTGTCTGAAATCCTTTTTTGAAGGGATATTATGTAAAATGTAAGTAATATTCTTTCTGAATCATACGAATTATACACATTATACACATTCTACGCCGTCAAAACCCTTGCAAAAGCGGGGCCGGTTCGGTTTCCACTTGACGGAACCCCTGCCGTGCGGTAAGATACGATCAAACGGGGAATACGGTTCCCGGAAAGGAAAAAACCATGGAAACACCTATCAAAGATTATTCCCGCCGCGGCAGGATCATCCGCACGGCCGTCACGTTCGGTGTGCTCGGCATCCTTGTGCTCGTGCTGCTGTTCAGCTCGTTCTATGAGCTCAACGAGGACGAGTTTGCGGTCATCACGACGTTCGGCAAGCCGACGGTCGTTTCCGACCCCGGTCTGAAGCTGAAGATCCCGTTCATCCAGAACCGCCGCATTGTCAGTAAAGCGACCAAGGGCTTTGCGATCGGCTACGACCTTCGCACCTCGGCCTCGATTCCGAGCGAGTCGGTCATGATTACGGTTGATTACAACTTCGTCAACGTGGACTTCTATGTGGAGTACCGCGTGACGGATCCGGTCAAGTACCTGTACAACTCCGAGGATCCGGTCGGCATTTTGAAGATGCTGTGCCAGTCCTACATCCGCGACACGATCGGCCTTTATAAAGTGGACGACGTGATCACGACCGGCAAGAGCGAGATTCAGGCGTCGATCAAGGACAAGATTCTGAACCGGCTCGAAAAGGAGGACCTCGGCATCACGCTCGTCTCGATCACGATTCAGGACGCCGAACCGCCGACAGCCGCCGTGCAGGAGGCGTTCAAGGCCGTCGAAACCGCCAAGCAGGACGCCGAGACCGCGACCAACAATGCGAACAAGTATGCCAATGAGGTGCTGCCCAAGGCCCGCGCCGACGCGGACGAAATCCTGCAGCGCGCCGAGGCGTACAAGACCGCGCGCATCAACGCCGCAAACGGACAGGCGTCGCGCTTTGCCCAGCTGTACGAGGAGTATTCCAAGTACCCCGAAATCACCAAGCAGCGTCTGTTCTACGAAGCGATCGGCGATATCTTCCCGGGCATGAAGGTGATCATCCTCGGCAAGAACGGGGAAAGCTTCCAAACCGTGCTCCCGCTGGAGCCGCTGCTGAACACGACCGAGCCCGCCCCGGCGAACGAGGGCGAATAAGGAGGTGTCCGCTATGAACGCAAAGAAAATTGTTTCGATCATCGTTGCCTGCGTCGCCTTGCTGCTGGTGCTGATCGTCGTGACCGGCTCGCTGTACGTCGTGCAGCAGAATGAATACGGCGTCGTGCTCGAATTCGGCGCCGTCAAGGACATCCAGACCCAGCCCGGCCTGTATTTCAAGGTCCCGTTTGTGCAGTCCGTGACCACGCTTCCAAAGACCGTTTTGCTGTACGATCTGCCGATCAGCGACGTCATCACCGCCGACAAGCACTCGATGGTGCTCGACTCCTTCACGATGTGGCGCATCTCCGATCCGCGGCTGTTCATCGAATCGCTGTCGGGAAGTCTCAGCAACGCAGAAAGCCGCATCAACGCGAACGTGTACAACGCGCTCAAGACCGTCATCTCGTCGCAGAATCAGGAAGCCATCATCTCCGGCCGCGACGGATTGATCGTCAGTCTCGTGATGCAGAACATCGGACAAAGCTTCGACCGCTACGGCATCGAGATCCTGGCGGTCGAAACCAAGACGCTCGATCTGCCCGACGACAACAAGGACGCGGTCTATACGCGCATGATCTCCGAGCGCAACAACATTGCCGCCTCCTACACGGCCGAGGGCAATGCCGACGCCAAGCAGATTCGCAACGCCGCCGACCGCGACGTCGAGGTCACGCTCTCCGAAGCGCAGGCTGCCGCCGAGAAGATCCGCGCCGAGGGCGACGCCGAATACATGCGCATTCTCTCCGAGGTCTACGACACCGCGGACGAAGCGGACTTCTACACCTTCATGATCGCGCTCGACGCGCTGAAGGAGTCCATGACCGGCGAACAGAAGACGCTGATCCTGGACGCGGACAGTCCGATCGCAAAGCTGTTCTATTGATCCGCTCCGTCCCGTTTTTTGCGGCGCGGCGCGCCCGGAAATCGGATATGACGTAAAATCCACGTAAGGCAAGGGCTTTTCGGGCGTAAAATCGTCCGAGGCCCTTGTTTTTATCCGCAGAAATGTGATAAAATGTATGAACTATGTGGAGGTGGATTCGATGAAGAGCATGACCGGCTACGGCAAAGGCGTCGCGGCCCGCGACGGGCGCGAGCTGACCGTAGAGCTGAAGGGTGTGAACCACCGTTTTTTGGACATTTCCCTGCGCCTGCCGCGCATCCTTTCCTGCATTGAGGACACGATCCGCAAGGTTTTGAATGCGCGTCTTTCCCGCGGACACATCGACGTATACGTCAACTATCGCAACACGCGCACCGATTCCAAGACCGTTCAGGTCGACACGCAGCTGGCGACGGCCTATGTGACTGCCGCGCGAGCCATCCCGACATCGCTCGGGCTCGAGGACGATTTGACGCTTGCAAGCGTTTTGCGCCTGCCGGATGTGACCGAGATCGTCGCCGCCGACGAGGATACCGACGCGCTGATTGCACTTGCCGAGGAAGCGACCGACGCCGCGGTCAGCGCGCTCGAAACGATGCGCCTTGCCGAAGGGGCACGCTTACAGTCCGCTCTGAAGGCGGGCGTTGACAATATGGCGGCGTATCGGGAGCAGATCATGGAGCGCGCGCCGTTTGTCGTGGAGGATTACCGCAAAAAGCTCAATGAGCGGATCGAGCAGGTGCTGTCCGACACGGAGATTGACCGTGCGCGGCTTGCGACCGAAGTCGCCCTGTTTGCCGACCGCGCCTGCATCGACGAGGAGATCGTCCGGCTCGGCAGCCATATCGTGCAGTTCAACGCCTATCTGACCGCGGACGAGCCGATCGGCCGCAAGATGGATTTCATCATTCAGGAGATGAACCGCGAATGCAACACGATCGGGTCGAAGGCCAACGACGCCGAGCTGACGAACATCGTGCTGCTGTGCAAGGCGGAGATCGAAAAGCTCCGGGAGCAGATTCAGAACGTGGAGTAAGCCATGAAAAACGCACAGCTGATCAGCATCGGGTTCGGGAACATCGTGCAGGCGGCCCGCGTCATTGCGGTCGTCGGGCCGGATTCCGCACCGATCAAGCGCATTATTTCGGATGCGAGGGAACGCAATCTGTTGATCGACGCGACCTGCGGGCGAAAGACCCGTTCCGTTCTGATCATGGACAGCGAGCATGTGGTCCTGTCCGGATTGCAGTCCGAAACGATCGCGCACCGGCTCTCGGCTGACTGGAAGGAAGAAGAACAATCGGAGGGGTTATGAGACAAAACACGACGGGGCTGTTGTTGGTTGTTTCGGGGCCTGCGGGGGTTGGGAAAGGCACCATCGATACGGAGCTGATGAAACGCAATCCGCGGATCAAAATGTCCGTCTCCGCGACGACACGGGCGCCGCGCCCGGGCGAAACCGACGGCGTGCACTATTTTTTCAAAACGCCGGAAGAGTTCGAGCAGATGATCCGCGACGATGCATTCCTGGAATACATGCACGTGTTCGGCATGAACTACTACGGAACGCCGAAGGCGTATGTCTGCGAGCAGCTGCAGGCGGGCAACCATGTGATTTTGGAAATCGACGTGCAGGGCGCGCGAAAGGTCAAAGAGACCTTCCCGAATGCCGTTCGGATCTTTATCGCCCCGCCCTCGATGGAAACGCTCAAGGCGCGGCTGATCGGCAGAGGCACCGAAACGCCCGAGCAGATCGAAAAGCGCACCCGGACGGCCTTTACCGAGATGCGCGATATGCCGGCTTGCGACTACATCATCGTCAACGACGATCTGGAAACCGCAGTCAATCAATTGGAAGCGATCGTACGCGCGGAACAATGCTCCGTCGCGCACAATCATGAGATTATCAACGAATTTTTAGGAGGAATGGAACAATGCTGAATCGTCCGGCAATCAATGATTTGGTCAAGAAGGCGGGCTGCCGCTATATGCTCGTTACCGCCGTTGCAAAACGCGCGCGTCAGCTTCAGGATCATCCCGAAAAGCTGAACGGCAGAAAGCCTGTCTCCGTCGCTGTGGAAGAACTCTACAACGGTGAAATTACCGTGACCGCACCCGATGAGGCGCAATAACCGAATCTGAATCCGGTTTGTATGCCCGTGCGGTTTCGCGCGGGTATTTTTCGTTGGAACGGAAGGCAATCATGTACGCACAGATCGTTATCGACATCAACCACAGCGCGGTGGACCGGTTCTTTACCTACCGGGTCCCCGACGCGCTCCCCGTTCAGCTCGGTCACCATGTGTTCGTCCCGTTTGGACAGGGCGACCGGCTCAAGGAGGGCTTTGTCGTCGCGCTTTCGGAATCGACCGACCTCGATCCGTCCCTTCTCAAGGACGTCGCGGCGATCATTGAGCCCTACCCCGTCCTTTTAGAGGAGCAGCTGCACCTTGCCAAATGGATGCATACGGCGTACCATTGCCTGTTGATCGACGCGCTTGCCTGCATGATTCCGGCGCAGCTGCGCGGACAGCGCGTGCGGGAGAAGAAGATCATCACCGTCTCGGTTGCAGACGGCGTCAATGTGGACGAGCAGCTTGCGCTGCTTTCCCGCGCGCCGGTGCAGCAAACGGTTCTGAAGATCGTGCGCGATGCGGGCGAAATTCCGAAAAACGACGTTGGAAAGCTGCTGCCCGGGGCTGCAAGCGCCATTTCGGCCCTGCTCAAAAAGGGAATCCTGACCGAAGGCGACATGGCGGTGTTCCGCAAGCCCGCCGTGCCGAAGATCCATACCGCGCCGCATGCGCTGACGGATGCGCAGCAAAAGGCGGTTGACACGATCCATGCCGCGATGGATG
>JAUMVL010000114.1 GCA_030530185.1 Clostridia bacterium
CTGGTTGTGCTCCTCAGCCACAGCATTGTAGCTCGCCGCGCGCTCATTGTAGGTTTCGACCGAAGCGTTGTACTCCTCCGCAGCTGCCTCATATGCATCAAACTCTGCATTATACCGTTCCACCGCTTCGTTGAAGAGATTGACTTCTTCATTGTAAAGACGGATTTTCTCGTTTGCTTCTTCGTCGCTCAGGCCGGTGAGGTCCGGCTCAACCGGAGACACAGGGGCTTCCGGCGCGCTGCCGATAAAAGCTTCCGGTGCCAAAGGCATCCCGCTGTCGGCTGCCGTCTCTTCAAAAGCGGCATCGTCGGCCTCTTCATTGTCTGCTTCGTCTTCGACAGCGTTTTCAGCCTCGATCTCGCCGCTGTCGGCCGTCGTCTCTTCGGGTGCGGCATCGTCGGCTTCTTCATTGTCTGCTTCATCTTCGGCGGTGTTCTCAGCCTCGATCTCACCGCTGTCCGCTGCCGTTTCTTCAAAAGCGGCATCGTCGGCTTCTTCATTGTCTGCTTCATCTTCGGCGGTGTTCTCAACCTCGATCTCACCGCTGTCCGCTGCCGTCTCTTCAAAAGCGGCATCGTCGGATTCTGCTTCGTCTTCGGTCTCTACAGCCTCGCTGCTCTCAGCCGGATTGTTGGCAACTTCCGCGACGGAGCTGCCGGTATTCTCTTCTGTGTTCGATTCATCCGCGAACGCCGCCATCGGCATCAGACCGGCCGTCAGGCAAAGAACGAGGGCAAATGCAAGAATGTTTCTGAGCTTTTTCATTTGGTTCCTCCTGAATAATTTCTTTTGATGATGCAATTATAAAGGACGTACCATCAACAAAGCCGTCAATATTTTAAATTAAATTGCGCATTTTTCAAAGTTTAATTGATTGATTTCTCTTTGACAAACAAACCCATCCAATTTTGTCGGTTCGTCGCAAAAAACAACATCCGTGTTTTCTGCTTACTCGTTTCTAAGCGAAGGACTCGCCTGCTCCGCTTAAAACATCGCACTGCGATGTTTTTGCAGCAGCTTAGCTGCTGCCGCGACGTTCGAGTCCTTGGAACAAAGCTTCCAATGAAAAAGCCACCCAATGGGTGGCTTTTTCATTGGCAGGGGCAGAAGGACTCGAACCCTCAAGAACGGTTTTGGAGACCGCTATGTTACCATTACATCATGCCCCTTTGGCGGCAACGGATGTATTATAGCACCCGTTTCGTCGTTTGTCAAACAAATTGTACAATATAATCGTGCAAATTTCGGTATGCAATCCGTTCGACTTCAGTCGAAGAAAAACCCGCCCGTTCGAGTCCGACGCACAGATCCTGCAATCTCGACGGGTTCGGAAGATCGAGCGGATAACGCGTCATTCCATCGAAATCCGATCCGAGACATACGGCATTTACACCCGCAATCTCAACCGCATGACAGATATGGCGCACGATATCGTCGATCGTGGCGGTACCGCTTTTGGTCAGCTGCGGGCCGTAATAGTTGATCCCGACCACGCCGCCGCGCCGTCCGATCTCGCGGATATGTTCATCTTTCAAAGCACGCGGCACGTTGCACAGCGCACGGCAGTTGGAGTGTGACGCAAAGATCGGCGTCTCGCTCCACTTTAACGCATCCTCAATGCCGGCGTCCGAAAGATGCGAGACATCAAATGCCATGCCGAGCCGGTTCATTTCCTGCAAGAGCGCCTTCCCGTCCTTGGTCAATCCCTTCGGCCGCTTGCCCTGTGCGGCGCCCGCAAGCTCGTTGTTGCTGTTCCACGTAAACGTTGCGGCGCGCACGCCGAGCCGGTACAAATCGCGCAGGATCGATGGCGAAGCCTCGCAGCACTCGGCGCCTTCGATGGTCAGCAGCGTCGCCATCTGTTCCCCTGCCGGATCATAATCGCGCGTGAGCTTGCACAGATACGGTTCATTCTCGACCATATCGTAATAGCGGTCGATCATCAGCAGCACCTGTTCGAGCGGCGGCACCTCGAGCGACGTATCCGTCCATGCCGCGAAGAACTGCAGCCGTACATTTCCGGCTTTGAGATTCGACAGGGTCATCGTCTGATCCCGCTTTCCGGATTGAATGTTCCAGCCGTATTCCATCGCACCGTAGAGATAGTCGCAATGGGCATCGGCAATCGGATAAAGCATCATAAAATCCTCTTTTCGCTTGAATTCGGAATAGAAAAGGGCATATCGCATCCGATATGCCCCGTCGTTTTTTATTTTGCGTAATCGGTTGTGCGGGTCTCGCGGATCACATTGACCTTGATCTGACCCGGATATTCGAGTTCGCTCTCGATCCGTTTTGCGATATCGCGTGCAACGACAACGGTTTCCGCGTCGGAGATCTTCTCGGGCTTGACAATGATGCGGATCTCGCGACCGGCCTGAATCGCATAGGAGTAGTCGACACCGTCGAAGGAGTTCGCAATCTCCTCGAGCTTCTCCAGACGCTTGATGTAGGTTTCGAGTGTCTCGCGCCGTGCACCGGGACGGGCTGCCGAGATGGCATCCGCGGCCTGAACCAGCACCGCTTCAATCGAGTTCGGCTCGACGTCGTTATGGTGTGCCATAATGCAATGGATTACGGCCGCATTCTCACGGTACTTTTTGGCAAGGTCCGCACCGATCTGCACATGGCTGCCCTCGACCTCGTGGTCGATCGACTTGCCGATATCGTGCAGAAGACCCGCGCGCTTGGCGAGCGTCACGTTCGCGCCAAGCTCTGCCGCCATGATTCCGGCAAGATGGGCAACCTCGATCGAATGGCGCAGAACGTTCTGACCGTAGCTGGTGCGATACCGCATCCGGCCGAGATAACGGACAAGCTCATGATGAATGCCGTGTACACCGACCTCCAAAACGGCTGCCTCGCCGGCTTCGCGGATCTGCGTATCGACTTCCTTCTTGGCCTTCTCGACCATCTCCTCGATGCGGGCAGGATGGATTCTGCCGTCCATAATCAGCTTTTCAAGGCTGATGCGGGCAATCTCGCGCCGAACCGGATCGAACGACGACAAAATGACCGCCTCGGGCGTATCGTCGATGATCAGGTCCACACCGGTTGCAGTTTCGAGCGCACGGATGTTGCGGCCCTCGCGGCCGATGATACGGCCCTTCATTTCATCGTTCGGCAGAGCGACGACGGACACGGTTGCCTCGGCGACTTGATCGGCCGCACAGCGCTGAATGGCCAGCGAAACGATGTTGCGGGCGCGTTTGTCGGCTTCCTCTTTGGTTTTCTGTTCGATATCGCGCAGCAGGATGGCTGCGTCATGACGTGCTTCCTGCTCAACGTTGCTGATCAGGATCGCTTTGGCTTCCTCCGCCGTCAGGCCGGAAATGCGTTCCAGTTCCTCCACCTGCTTGCGGTGCATCTCTTTGATTTCTTCTTCTGTCTTGTCGATTTCGGCAAGGCGCTTGTTCATCGCCTGCTCGCGCTGCTCGACGCCTTCAAGCTTCTTATCGAGGGATTCCTCGCGTTGGAACAGCCGGCGCTCGGTGCGCTGCACCTCGGCACGGCGATCGCGGATTTCCTTGTCCGCTTCGGAACGGATGCGAATCGTTTCTTCTTTTGCTTCGAGGAGCTTTTCCTTGCGGATTTCCTCGGCCTTCTTTTCCGCCTCATCGTATAGGCGTTTTACGGTGTCTTCCGCTTTTTCGATCTTCGCTTCGGCAACGTTTCTGCGATACTGATAGCCCGCAAAAACGCCCGCGCCCGCGCCGACGACCAAAGCGGCCGCGATGAGGACATATTCTAACCAGCCCATTTCATTCTCCGATCTATAATAATATAACCGAGCACAACTGCCCGGTTATTTCACTTCTAAACTTATGAATAGCAGCACACAACGCAAGAAGGGTTGCCGCAAAACCAACCAAATCAGAAATTTATCAATAAACGCACAAGGCAGTGCAGGATTACTCAATATTTATTTTAACGAATGTGTGCCCGAAAGTCAAGCACACATTCGCAAAAAGCTTGGTTTTGTTTGGAGGTTTTTTCAGAAGTCGAATAACGACATCTGTTTTTTCTTCGGCATACCCGCAAAGCATCCGAGCGCTTCCAACGAGGCAACGATACCGCTGTTGGCGCCGGTCTCCTTGGCAAAGTCCTCGATCGTCGGATAGACCGCGCCTGTCTTGCGCCGGGCTACGATATCCTCCGCCGCGCCCCCGCCGACGCCGGGGATCGCGTTGAATGGCGGCCGGATCGCGTCACCCTCGATCAAAAACCGCGTTGCCGCGCTCTTGTAGATGTCCACGTTCAGCATCGGGATGCCCCTTAGGTTCATCTCGTACACGAGCTCGAGAATCGTTTGCAGTTCCTTGTCCTTCTTCTTTTCACTGTCCGTCTTTTGGTTTGCACCGTCCTCGAGCAGCCGGATTTGATGCAGGACCGCTTCTGGTCCCCCGACCGACTTGGTGATATCGAACGCATCGGCGCGGACCGTGTAATAGACCGCGTAGAATTCCTTCGGATAGTGCACCTTGTAGTACGCAACGCGGAACGACATCATCGTATACGCCGCCGCATGCCCGCGCGGGAACATGTATTTGATCTTCTTGCACGAGCTGATGAACCATTCGGGAATCTTTCCCTCGACCATCGCCTGCTCCATCTCGTCGGTCAGACCTTTGCCTTTTCGTACGCGCTCCATGATCTTGAACGACAGCGACGCTTCCATGCCGTGCGCGATCAGATAGTTCATGATGTCGTCACGCGTGCACAGCACCTCGTTCAGTTTTGCGATGCCGCCCATGACGAGCGGCTCGGCGTTGTTCAGCCACACGTCCGTGCCGTGCGTCAGCCCGGCGATACGAACCAGCTCCTCGATCGTCATCGGTCGTGTGTTTTCAAGCACCTGCCGCACAAATCCGGTGCCGAATTCCGGTACGCCGAGCGTGCCGAGCGAGCAGTTGATCTCCTTCAGGTCAATGTGAAGCGAATCCGTTGACCAGAACAGTTCACGCGTATCGGGATCGTCGAGCGGGATCGAACGCGGATTCAGCCCGGTGATATCCTCGAGCATCCGAAGCGCTGTCGGATCGTCGTGGCCGAGAATATCGAGTTTGACCAGTCGATCGTCCATCGCATGGAAATCGAAGTGCGTCGTAATCGTGTTTTTATCGACCTTGTCCGCCGGATACTGCACGGGCGTATAGTCGTAAATCTCGGTAAACTCATCGTTGTCCTTCGGGACAATGACGATGCCGCCCGGGTGCTGTCCCGTCGTGACCTTGACGTTCAGGCAGCCTTTGCAGAGCCGCTCGATCTCGGCGCTGCCGTAGGTACGGCCGGTCGCCTCCTGGAACGAGTAGACGCACTCATAGCCCTTCTTTTCGGCGATGCCGGAAATTGTGCCGGCGCGGAACGCATGTCCCTTGCCGAACATTTCCTCGACGTATTTGTGCGCAACCGGCTGATACTCGCCGGAAAAGTTCAGATCGATATCGGGCGTTTTATCGCCGTGAAAGCCCAAAAAGACCTCGAACGGAATTTCAAAGCCGTCCTTTTTCAGATTCGTACCGCAAACCGGGCAGGCCCGATTCGGCAGATCCGCGCCGATCGTATAGACCGTATGATCGACGTTGAAATCCGAAAATCTGCACTTCGGGCACACATAGTGCGCCGGGAGCGCGTTCACCTCGGTGATGCCGGCCATCGTCG
>JAUMVL010000115.1 GCA_030530185.1 Clostridia bacterium
GCCGATGCCGTGATTTGCGGAAGCATCTGCGGGAGGGCAATCAGAATGAAACGGCGATAGGGCGAGTAGTAGACCTTCCCCATCTCGGCAAGCTTGGGATCGAGAGAAAGGATCGCCTGCTCCGTGGTGGCCCACAGCATGGGTGCGACCATGATGGCGGAGACAACAACGGGAACGAGATTCGAAAGGACCGAAACCAACAGAATCAAAACGAATGAAAGGATCGGCGTGGACTTGATCAGCAATCGAAACGGGGAAAGCAGAAAATAAAGAAAGTTGCTTTTTGCAGTCAGGACAGCAAGCAGAATGCCGACAATCGCTCCGACAAAATATCCGACAAGCAGCCGTAAAAAAGTATGTCCGATATCCGCCCAGCTACGCGTATCGGAAAGGATCTGAAGAAGGCTCCTCCCCGTTTCCGCCGGCGAAGGCAGCAGCAGGCTGCTGCCGATCAACATCGACAGCAGCTGCCAGATTCCGAGATAAATTAAAACAAGGATCGGAATACGAATATAGGGCTTTAACCGCGCATTACGGGACATAGTAGAATTCATCCCCGGGCATCGTGCCGCCAACCGATTTCGGATTGGCGTCGAACAGGGTTTGCAGCATCGCCGAGACCATTTGCTGCATTTCCGACCCGGTCTTGAGCACGATATTACAGTTCGGAATCGCGCGCTTGGCAATCGGTTCGGCCGGAATAATGCCCGCCTCTACGACCGTCGCCGCAGCATCCTCGTCGTTCAGAACATGTGCGACGGATTCCGCGGCATCTTGCAGGAATTGATCAATCAGATCGGGATGTTCCTTCAAAAAGTCATTACGGACAATGTAAACGCCCTGTACGATGTCTGCTTGGTTGTTTTGCGCCCAAAGATCGTTCGCAGACAATGCAACGCGTGTCGTCTCTGATTTCATGCATGCATTGGAAACCTGCGGTTCCGGGATGAATGCAAGCTTGACCTCGTCGCCTGCAATCAGCTTTGCAACAAGCTCGGTGGTTTCCGCGATGTAGGTAACGGTCACTTTGTCGGTCAGATCGTTTTGGGAAAGGATCTGTTCCAAAATATACTGGGGCGTACTCCCCTGCCCAGCGGCATAAATGGTCTTTCCGGCAAGATCTTCAATTGTATGAACCGTATCACCGTTCTCAACAACATACAGAACGCCGAGCGTATTGACGGCGATCACGGAGATACCGCCCTGCGTTTTGTTGTACAGAACCGAGGCAAGATTGATCGGAACAGCAGCAATATCAACTTCCCCGTTGACAATCTTTGCAGTAACCTGGTCGGGAGCTGTGAACAGCGAAAGATCGTATGCGGTTGAAAGCTTGTTGAGGTATGCAAGACCGACCCCGGTCGGCCCGACAAGCGCAGCGACTTTGACCGGATCGGATGAAGCTGCGGATTCGGTTTCTTCCGCCGCTTCGGTTTCAACGGGCTTCTCTGTGCGGGCGGGTTCCGCCTGCGGCGCTTCGGTCGGATCAACGGAATCGGCTTCGGCGACGGGTTCGCTTGTGGGCTCTGCTTTTGGAGCGGGTGCGGTTGGCTTGGCACAGGCAACGACAGCGATCAAAAGGATTGCGGATAGGACAAATAGAAGAAGTTTACGGATTTTCATAGTTCCTCCAATAAAATGATTTTTTTTCCTTCCCGAAGAATCTTCCCTTCTCCGGCGAGGCTGTCCAAAGCGCGATATAAAGTCGCGCGGCTTAGGCATAAGGTGTTTGCAAGTTCCGTATAACTTTTTACGGCATATACACCGTCCTTCGATGCATTTACAAAGAAGGTCATAAGCTTGGACGGAACCGTGCTTTTGGATAGCGCATCCAAGCGCTGATTCAAAAAACGGATCCGGCTGTTCAGATAGCATAGATAGTTTTTGAGAAGAACCGGGTTTTCTTGCATCCAACCGAGCAGTTCCTCTTCGGTCAAAAACAGCGCCTTGCAGTCGGTCAGACACCGGATGTCTACCACATATTCCTGCTGCGGGCAAAAGATCGATGCCGCGCCAAACAGATCGCTTTCGATCAATCGGCTCATATGCATCTGCCCGTCAGGAAGCTTGCGTTCGACCGCTGCACTGCCGCGAAGCAGAATTCCCAGCATATGCCGATCAGAATCGCGACGCATCAGATATTCCCCCGAGCGGAAGGAAATCGGATGCAGCTTTTCCCGGGAAAGCCAATCGGTTATAGACTCCTTTTCGCATCCGCAGAACAGCGGAGATCGCAACAGCTGCGGGAGATATTTTTCCAAATAAGGCTGCATATCCAAAATTCCGTTTCAAATGATACACTATTTTAGAATAAATGTTTGCACTTGTCAAGAGGGAAAAAGCAATGCTATAATAGTCACATGAAATGGATGAGTTGGAATGTAAACGGTCTGCGCGCCTGTCTGAATAAGGGATTTTTGGAGTTTGTCCGCGATGAACAGCCGGATGTATTGGCGCTTCAGGAGATCAAAATGCAACCGAATCAGGCTGATTTTTCAATCGACGGATATCAAATATACTGGAACAGCGCCGAAAAGAACGGCTATTCCGGAACGGCAGTGCTGACCAAAAGAACGCCGGAACGGGTACGGACCGGGATCGGATTTCCCGAACTCGATGCAGAAGGCCGCTGTATTACGCTGTTCTTCCCGAATGTGACGTTTGTCACGGTTTATACCCCGAATGCGCAGGACGGTTTGAAGCGCTTACAGACCCGGATGCAATGGGACGATGCATTTCGTGCATATCTTACAGAATTGGCAAAGGATAAGCCGGTCATCGTCTGCGGCGATCTGAATGTTGCACACCAGGAAATCGATTTGAAAAATCCTTCGACCAATCATCTGAATGCAGGTTTTTCGGATGAGGAGCGCGGCAAGTTTACGGAACTGCTCAACGCCGGCTTTATTGATACGTTCCGCTATCTCTATCCGGATCGCAAGGATGCCTATTCGTGGTGGAGCTATCGGTTCCGTTCCCGTGAACGCAATGCCGGATGGCGCATTGACTATTTTCTGATGCGCAGCTGTGATATCGGATATCTCAAAGATCATATCCTTTATTCAAATGTGTATGGCAGCGACCACTGCCCCATCTGTCTGCTTACGGAGGGATTATGAAACTGATATTGGCATCGCAATCCCCGCGCCGTCATGACATTCTCCGCTGGATGGGAATTCCTTTTGAGACCGAGGTCTGCACCGAACCGGAAAGCACCCCGAGCGGGTTATCTGCGGACGAGATGGTTCGGTACTTGGCGCTTCACAAAGCAGAGTTTGCAAAGCGCCTTCATCCCGATGATTGCATTTTGGGCGCGGATACGGTTGTCGTGCTGGACGGGGAGATTCTCGGAAAGCCTTACACGCCGGAACGTGCAAAAGCGTATTTACGCCGAATGCAGGGGCGCACGCATATCGTTTATACCGGGGTCGCTCTGCTGCATGGAATGCATCGGGATATTCGCTGCTGTACGACAGAAGTGACCTTTCGGCCGATGAGTGAAACGGAGATCGACTGGTATGTTTCCACAGGAGAACCGCTCGATAAGGCCGGCGCATACGGCTTGCAGGGCCTCGGCTCCGTGTTTGTTGATACAATGAAGGGCAACTATTTCAATGTGATCGGGCTGCCCGCGCCGGTTGTTTACGAAATGCTGTTACAGGAAGGATTCCTTTCGGAGGATCGGAACGAACTGTTATGAATCAGACCCTACAGGACAAAATAGCACTTTTGCCGGAGAAGCCGGGCGTCTATAAGATGTTCGACGCAAACGGCGAGGTCATCTATGTCGGAAAAGCGAAAATTCTGAAGAATCGCGTGCGTCAATACTTTCAGGCAAACAAAAACCATACGCCAAAAGTATTGGCGATGGTTTCGCATATCGCCGATTTTGAAACGATTGTTGTCAGCAGCGAAACGGAAGCGCTGTCCTTGGAGAGCAATCTCATTAAGGCATTTATGCCGAAGTACAACATTCTGCTCAAGGACGACAAGCACTTCCCCTACTTCCGAATCGATATGAAGCAGGATTTTCCTCGGATTGAAATCGTGCGCCGCGTCAAACAGGACGGTGCGGTTTACCTCGGCCCGTACATCGTCGGACCGTCGATTAAGGAGGAACTGCGGCTTGCCTATGACCTCTACCCGATCCGACATTGTAAAAAGAGTATCGAAAAGGCGATTGCCCGACGGGAACGTCCCTGCCTCATGTATCACATTGGAAAGTGCTGTGCGCCTTGCAGCGGCAATGTTCCTAAGGAAGAATATCACGTATATCTGCAGGAGATCATCAAACTGCTCGACGGAAAATCCGGCGACATGATCCCGAAGCTGGAAGAAAAGATGCGCGAGTCCGCCGAGAATATGGAATTTGAACGTGCCGCGATTCTGCGTGATAAGATTAAATCTCTCCGTGCACTGCAGGAAAAGCAGGTCGCAATCACTGTCAAAGGGCTGGATGCAGATGTGTTTGCTGCCGATTCGCTCGACGATGCGTTTATGATATTTGCATTGTACGTTCGCAACGGGAAGGTAATCGGCACACATGCGTTTCCGATGACATCCGAAGGCGACGCAGCGTTCAACGACTTGAGAAGTGCATTTTTGATGCAGTATTACGGAAACAGCGATGTCGAGATTCCGCGGCAGATTCTTTTGGACGGCGACTGTTCGGATGCGGATGCAATCATGAACCTGCTCAGCGAGCGCTGTCACCATCGCATCGAGATCACGATCCCGCAACGCGGTGAGAAACGGAAGCTGACCGAAATGGCAAAGCATAACTGCACCGATTTGTTGGCCAAGAATGCAGAGCTTTTAAGACGTGCATGGGAACGCGACGAGGGCGCGCTGATCGACCTTGCCGAAGCGCTTGAATTGCCGCAGCCTCCTTCCCGGATAGAATGCTACGACAACTCGCATCTTTTCGGCACCAATACGGTTTCGTCGATGGTTGTCTTTACCGACGGAAAGCCGGATAAACAGGAGTACCGGCATTACCGAATCAACACGGTACACGATGGTGACGATCTCGAATCCATGCGTGAAGTGCTGACACGAAGGTTTACAAAAGGCAATAAACTTCCGGACCTGCTGCTGCTGGACGGAGGCAAGACACAGCTTGCCATCGGCGAAGAGGTTTTACGCGAAACAAATCACGAAGATATTCCGATCGCCGCGCTTGCGGAATCCGAAGAGTGGCTGTACATCCCTGACCGCGAGGAACCGATCGTCCTTCCGCGCAGCAGTTCCTGCCTGCATTTGGTACAGCGAATCCGCGATGAGGCGCATCGGTTTGCCATTACATATCATCGCAACTTGCGTTCCAAATCGGCGCTGTTCTCTCAGCTCGATCAAATCAAAGGTGTCGGCGATAAGCGCAAACATGCGCTGTTCGATGCTTTTTTGACGGTGGATGCAATCCGCGCTGCCTCTGTAGAACAGCTCCGCGCCGTGCATGGCATGAACGATGCGGCTGCGGAATCGGTCTTTCATTATTTTCACAAAGACGAAAACCAACCCCTTGCATATAAGAGGATCCATCGGAGTATCCGGTGGATCCTTTCTTTGTTTCGTTTATTCCCAATCCGTCCAAAGATCCTTTAC
>JAUMVL010000116.1 GCA_030530185.1 Clostridia bacterium
GTATCAAACGCACCATAATACCCAACCAGCAGCAAAAGCCCAATCAGCAGCACCACCGCGCCGGCTACCGTCAGCGCGTTCATATAGTGAATGCGTAGATGAAACCCGTCGCGCAGCAGCACCAGCAATGCCGTCAGCACGCCGATTCCCGCCGCAATTCCATAATGCTTCGGCGAATGATGAAAGATGCGTCCAAGGATGCTCACGTCAGTCCTTCAGCTCCTCCTGATACTTCTGGAACTCCGCCTCGTTGCAGTATACGAAATGATCCTTCTTCAGTTCACGAAGGGTCGGCAGATCGCCATGCTCATAATCGTGCGCTTCGGCAGGATTGTAAGCAATACGCTTGCGCTCCCGTTCGGAACGCGGATTCGGCTTTGGAATGGCCGAAAGCAGCGAGCGCGTATACGGGTGCATCGGATTTTTAAACAGCTCATCGCTTGGTGCCTTTTCAACGACCTTGCCAAAATACATGACGACGATCGAATCGCAAAAATATTTGACGACAGACAGGTCATGTGCAATGAAGATGATAGAAAGGTTCAAATTTCTCTTCAGGTCATTCAGCAGATTGATGATCTGGGCGCGGATGGAAACGTCAAGTGCAGAGATCGGCTCGTCGCAAATCAGCAGCTTTGGGTTCATAATCAACGCGCGGGCGATGCCGATACGCTGACGCTGACCGCCGGAGAACTCGTGCGGATAGCGCGAAGCATGTTCCTCGACAAGACCGACCGTTTGCAGCATTTCGACAACCTTTTTGTGATTCTCTTCCTTATTACGGAAGCCCTGAATATGCAGGCCCTCCTGGATAATGTCTTCGACCGTCATGCGCGGGTCAAGGGAGTCGATCGGGTCCTGGAAAATCATTTGGATCTCGTTCATCAACTTGCGGCTGACATTCGCATTGTCGAATTTGATCTGATTGATTTTTGCCGTCTGCTCCGTACGGATGCGCGCAACCTCCTCCTGCAGAGACCGGATCTCCTGCTCGGCCTCTGCCGCTTTCTCCGGATCGGTTCGTGCTTGCTCGCGCAGCGCCTTGATTTTTTCATTGGCACGAATACGCGTCCATTTGATCTCCTTTTTGTTCCACCGCGTTCCTGCGCTGATGCGAACGCCGCGATAATAGATCGCGCCGGACGTGATGTCATACAGTCGGATAATGCAGCGTCCGGTTGTTGTCTTGCCGCAGCCAGACTCGCCGACGATGCCGAGGCATTCGCCTTCCTTTAAATCGAATGAAACGTTGGAGACCGCTTTCAGCTTTTGTTTGTTGGCACCTTTGCCGAAAAAGAAGAACTGTTTCAGGTGCCGTACCGACAGCAGGATATTCTGTTTGCGCAATTCCGGCTTCTGCTTGATGCGCGGATTGATCCGGTAGTGTCGGTTGAACGTCGTCAGCTCGTCGGCCGTTTCTTCCAGATTGTTGACATCCTCATGGTCATCCTCGAGGAAATCGCCTGCCTGCGCTTCGTGCATCGCCATCGCTTCGAGATTTTCTTTTTCGGGGGTATCAAATAAATTCGCCTTGTTGCTCATTGCTTTATCCCTCCAAAGAATTTTTGATTCGTTCGCTGACGATCTTGGGCATCTCTACCTTCGGCGCATGCGGATCCAACAACCAAGTCGCCGCATAATGCGTATCAGACACCTTGAAATACGGTGGCTCCTCACGGAAATCGATGTTCATCGCGTACTTGGATCGGATGGCAAACGCATCGCCCTTAGGCGGGTAAATCATGTTCGGCGGCGTGCCGGGAATGGCTTCGAGCTTTTCTTTGCTGTCCACGTCAGGAATGCTCGACAGCAACGCCCAGGTGTACGGATGCTTTGGCTCGTAGAAGATTTCATCCACGGTACCGTATTCCACAATCTTGCCGGCATACATAACCGCTACACGATCTGCCATATTGGCAACAACGCCAAGGTCATGCGTGATGAAAATGCAGCTGAGATTGCGCTCCGCTTTAATCTTATTAATCAATTCAAGAATCTGTGCCTGAATCGTCACGTCGAGCGCCGTGGTCGGCTCGTCGCAAATCAAAATCTCAGGCGAAGCCGTCAGTGCGATCGCAATTACGATGCGCTGCCGCATACCGCCGGAAAACTCGAACGGATACTGATTATAACGTCGCTCCGGCTCGGCAATGCCGACTTCCTTCATGATTTCGAGTGCGCGTCGCTTGGCCTCTGCTTTCGTGATCGACAGGCAGTTGACGAAGGCTTCCTTTTCCTTCTCAAGTTCAGCCTTGACGGCGTCCTTTTCTTCCTTCGTAGCGGCCGCTGCAAGTCGTTGTTTCAGCTCCGCTTCCTTCGTCTTGAACGCATTGGTCACCTTGGCTTTGTACTCGGCAACTTCCTTTTTTGCACGCTTTTCCGTTTCGGCCAGCACAGCCTTGTATTCCTTCGCCTGCGCCATGTAATTTGCCTTGGTTTCCTGTTCAAACGCTTTGAACTCCGCTTTTTTCTGCTGAATCAACGCCTTGTCAGAAGCTTTCTGTTCTGAAGAGCGGCCTTCCTTTGCATTCGTTTCCGCGATAAATGCCTCAAGCTTCTTTTTCTCATTGGCAATCGCGATATTCATCTTGGCCAATGTGTTTTTATAGCGGATCAAATCATCGCTGATGATGTCGTTGTACATCGTTTTCAGCTTATCGGAATTGATCAGCATCGCCTCGGTGATCTGTTTGCCGATCTTGACAATCGGGTTCAGACTCGACAACGGGTCCTGGAAGATCATGCCGATTTTATGACCGCGGATTTTATAGAATTCCTCCTCCGAGATCTCGAGCAGGTTCTCGCCGCGATAAATGATATTCCCGCCCGCAATGATCGCGTTGTTGGCAAGAATGCCCATGATGGTCTTGGAAGTAACCGACTTGCCGGAGCCGGATTCTCCGACGATGCACAGCGTTTCGCCCTGGTACAGATCGAACGACACATCGCGGACTGCTTTTAAGATTCCGTTATCCGTTTTGAAGTTGATGACAAGATTGTTGACGGACAACACTTTTTCTCTGTTCTCTGCCATCTTATTCACTTCCTTTCAACGACGGGTTGAATGCGTCTCTTAAGCCGTTGCCGAACAGGTTGAACGAAATCATCATCAGCGCGATAATCACGGCCGGGAAGATAACGAGGTTCGGATAGATGCCGAGGTACTGCTGGTTCGTGGACATCATAACGCCGAACGACTGCAGTCCCTGCAAGCCGAGGTTCAGGTAGGCCAGGATCGCTTCGGAGAAGATGACGCTCGGAATCATCAGAACGCTCGAGGTAATGATCGTTCCCATCGAATTTGGCAGGATATGCTTGAAGATCAGTCGAATATCCGACGAACCGAGGGTTCTTGATGCGAGAACGTATTCCCTGCCCTTGAACCGATAGAACTGCGTACGCGTTCTGGCCGCGGTGCCCATCCACCCCGTCATGCACAGGGCGAGGAAGAACGTGAGGAAGTTGTTGCCGAGATGCAGGATGCACAGCGTCATAATGACGATCCACGGCACGCCGGACAGGATCTCGCAGAAGCGTTCCATAAACAGGTCCACGTTGCCGCCGAAGTAACCGGAGATCGAACCCCAGATCAGACCGAACACGAAGCAGAACGCCGCGGTGCAGACGCCGAGGATCAGTGAGGTTCTGAGGCCTGCAAACGCACGCTTCCAAAGGTCGAAGCCGGATGCGTCGGTGCCGAGGATGAACTTCGGCATTTCCTTGTAGCCCATCTTGCGGTAGTTCCAGCCGCGGGCGGTGACGCTTGACAGTTTTTTCGTAACCTGCAACACCGTCTGACTTTCTACAAAATCGATCGGACAATCGTCGGTCAACCGCACAAACGATTCGGGGCCGACCTTGTAGTCATAAGAGCACCAGCCCTTATCGACCCAATCGTAGAACTCGGTCGCGGAATAGGTAACCAGATCCGCATCGCCATACACGAGCATATACGTATCGAGCACGTAATCGCAGTAGAACAGCTCGGAATTGTGGATGCCCTTGCGGCCGGAGCAGGCCCAGTAGGACAGGCTGTTCTTATCCGCATTGTTGATCAGCACAGTCGCATTGTCGAACGAAATCTCTTCGAGATCTTCAAGGTTCTTCGCTCGCTCGCCGCCGGTCAGTTTAACGCTCTCGACCAGGATATAGCGCAGCGCATCTGCAGTGGAACGCACCTCGAACACGATCTGCGCGCTCGTCGAGCTGATGCCCGCATCCTTCATCGCCTGGCTGATATCAAATGAAATCGGGCTGTAGTCTTTCGAGAAATCGCGCACCATGATCCGGTCGGTCGGCAGCTCGCCGGTCTTGAGATAGACGCAGTATTCGCCGAGCTTGGAATCGTTGACGTTGTCCTCATCGCCGAGCACGACCTCCATCTTGTATGCGCCTTTATCGGTGAAGGAAATCGGCTTTGATGTCATGTAAACATCACGGTCTGATACCGCCGCATCCGTTGCAACGACGATATAGCCGCCGGTGCCGTATGGACTGGCCACGTCGATATAGGTCACTTCCGGCTCAATTGTCAACGAAATAAGCGACTGCTTGATCGAAGCTACGGAATACTTGTCGGACAAGGCAGGGACCTCGTTTACTGCGTCGTAAACGACATGCTCCTTTTTGCGCGTGCCGTCCCAGAAGCCGGTGCCTGCTGCAAACAGCTTCGGTGCAAGGAATTTCTCCGTCGTGCGGACATTGTCGATATTATGCGGCGACAGCATCGGTACAAAAATCGCAAGCAAAATCAGGGTCGCGAGAATGATCGCACCCGCAACGGACGATTTATTCTTGCAGAACCGGCGGAACGCGTCTTTGAAAAACGTGGTCGGCTTCGTATCGAGTTTTTTGTCCGTGATCCGAACGTCGGTTTGAATCAGTTCAAAATCGTTGCTTTTAAAATCGATATGTTTCTGTTCCATTACTTCTTCGCCCCCATTCTGATTCTCGGGTCGATAAAGCCATAGCTGAGATCGAGCACAACGCCCGCGAGCAGGCTGATGGTAGTGAAGATCGCCATATCGACAAACAGAATATCGTAATCTTTATAGTTTAGCGACAGCACGAACAGCTTGCCGATTCCCGGGATTCCATACAGTGATTCCAGAATCATAGAGCCGCCCAGAATGCCAATGAATTCTGCGAGGATTGACGGGAAAATCGGAACCATTGCGTTTTTAAGCGCATGACGGACAATTGCCTGCCGGCGTGTCAGCCCCTTCGTGCGGGCAAGCAGCAGGTAGTCACTCTCCATAACTTCGCAAAGCTCCGCGCGCGTAAAGCGGCAATAACCGCAGATCGACCCAAACGAAAGGCAGAATACCGGAATAATATAGCCCTTAATGCGTGTGGCAAGCGGCGCCGTATCAGGCGGCCAGGAAGAGGGCAGCCAGTCCAGCCCATAGCAGAAAATCCGCAGCACAAAAGAAATCAAAACGAAACTCGGTATAGAAATAAAAATCATGACCATCGTGGAAATGGAATGATCCGTCAGCGTGTTCTTCTTTAACGCCGCCCAGATGCCGAGAAGGATTCCGATCGGCACC
>JAUMVL010000117.1:0-2074 GCA_030530185.1 Clostridia bacterium
TCTTTTTTCTTGTTCGGCTATAGAACGATCCAGAGCAAAAGGCTTGTAAGCATGCAGCCGAATCCGATCCGCGGAACACGGTTGCGGTTCGGCAGATACAGCTGGGAGCAAAAGACCAATCCGGTTTCGTATGCAATCACGGCAAGCAAATGAGGCTGCTTCAGCGCGATCGGCGACGCTGCAATCCATTCGGTGATCCGATCGATGTAAACGAACGCTCCGTACGGCGGTGCAGCAAGCAGCTTGGCTACATGCGGCATAAACGGTGAAAGCAGCATGGACACGAACGCAAGCGGCATCAGCACGGTCAACGCCGGCATCAAAAGCAGAGACATCGGAATCGCCATCCACGCAAAGGAACCGAACAGATGTGCCTGCAGCGGAAGCGTCCCGAGCACCGCCGAAACCGAGCCAATCAGCGTGCGGCAAAGGCGGGTATCGGGAAGACGCAGGAGGTTGGTCAACGGTTTTGTCAGCAGCAGGATTCCCGCCATCGCGCCGAACGAGAGCAAAAAGCTTGCGCTGTACAGGCTATACGGGTTCAGCAGAAGAACCGCGGCGAGGGAAAAGCAGAACGCACTCGGCGGATCCGGCTGTCGATCATAGATCAACGGGAGTTGGAGCGCGAGCAGAAAGAACGCTGCGCGCAAAACCGATGGCGTAAACGCAGTCAGCGCACAGTAACAGCCCGCAATCAACGCGATCAGCACCAGATTCAACGCACGGTTTCGCGTACGGATCAGCGAGCCGAACAGCGACAGCAGAACCGTCATGTGCATGCCGGAAACGGCAAAGATATGCAGAATTCCACTGTCGGCATACCGTTTCGACTCTTCATAGCGAAAGCCTGAGCGATCACCGAGCAGCATTCCCTTGGCATTGTCCGCCTGATCGGCATAAAGCCGGTCCAGTGCAACCGAAAACGATCGGCGCAGTTGCAACAGCTTGCCATACAGATCATCCCGGTGCGACAGCACCTGCGCTTCCCCTACCGCTTTTGCTTCGGTAAAGATCCCGCGATAGGCATTCTGTTGCAGCTGCCCCGCCGGATACGTCTCGGCGCGGAGCCGAATCGTATCCCCATAGCGAAACGATCCGTTCGGCACGACAATCGATAGCCGGGCAGCAAGGGGCTGTCCGTCAAGGATAACCGATCGAAGCGTCAGCGTTGTGTTGCGCGATCCTTTTCGCGGCTCCTCCGCCACCGTTCCCTCGATAGAATAAACGCCCTGCTGCACCATATCCTTCGGTACAAGCGCCGTACGGATGCAAAGGATTCCGAACAAAAGCAGCAGCAACCCCCAGCCGAGTCGGTCATGAACCAACAGCGCCCCGGACACAAGTCCGAGAATCCCGAGCACGATCGAAACCCAAGGCATAGAAAAGAATGTCCCGCACAGTACGCCGAGTAAGGCGCCTGCCGCGGCACCGATCATCGGTCGCGTATGGAATTGGATCGCGTTTGGTTTCATGCATTCAGTATAACAAAAATTGTACGGTTTCTCAAGTGCAACAGGAGGTCAGAATGAACGAAGCATTGCAAAAAGTGATTGCGCAATCCAAGCGGATCGCGTTTCTGGGCGGTGCTGGGCTGAGCACCGAAAGCGGGATTCCGGATTTTAGGAGCTCTGACGGCATCTATAAGGCGCGTCAAGCGTATGGCGTCCCGCCGGAGGTTCTGCTTTCACATGACTTTTTCGAAAACTATCCGGAGATCTTCTTTGACTACTACCGCAAAAACCTGATTTATCCGGATGCAAAGCCAAACAAGGCTCATAAAGCGCTTGCAAAGCTTGAACAGATCGGAAAACTGTCTGCGGTTATTACGCAAAACATCGACAACCTGCACCAGCTTGCGGGGAGCAAACAGGTTTTTGAGTTGCATGGCAGCGTCTACCGGAATTATTGCACACGCTGTCGCAGATTCTATCCGGTCGAGAAGATCCTCGAAACAAACGGCATTCCGCTTTGCTCCTGCGGAGAGATCATCAAGCCGGACGTAGTGCTGTACGGAGAAGGGCTCGATGAGCGCATCCTGACCGAATCCATTCGTGCGATTCGCAGCGCGGATACG
>JAUMVL010000117.1:2084-5548 GCA_030530185.1 Clostridia bacterium
TTTCCGCGGCAAGGAACTTGTATTGATCAATCTCTCCTCGACCCCGCGCGACCGGGAGGCAACGCTCGTTGTTCACGAGAAGATTGGCGAAGCACTTTCGTTTTTGCTGGAAAGCGACGCGGAAAGTTGACTTTCTCTCAAAAGCGTCCTATAATGCAAAGAAAGAAAACAGGAAAGGATATTTCAATTCATGAGTGAATGCACCAACGATTGCAGCTCCTGCGGCCAGAACTGCGCCGATCGCAGACAGCCTGCCGATTTTCGCGAAAAGCCGCACGAACTTTCGAATATCAAAAAAGTAATCGCTGTCGTCTCCGGTAAGGGCGGCGTCGGCAAATCGCTTGTCACTTCGCTGCTGGCGGTCAACAGCATGCGCAACGGCTACCATGCTGCGGTGCTCGACGCGGACGTGACCGGCCCGTCGATTCCGAACGTATTCGGCGTACATGAAAAGGCCACCGGAAACGGGTTCGGCATTCTGCCGGTCAGTTCCAAGCTCGGCGTTGATTTGATGTCGATCAACCTGCTGTTAGAGAACGAGACGGACCCCGTTGTCTGGCGCGGTCCGATCCTTGCCGGAACCGTGAAGCAGTTTTGGACGGACGTCATTTGGAAGGACGTCGACTTTATGTATGTGGACATGCCTCCGGGAACCGGCGATGTGCCGCTGACCGTGTTCCAGTCCCTGCCGGTGGACGGCATTGTCGTCGTCACCTCTCCGCAAGAGCTTGTCGGAATGATCGTGGAAAAGGCCGTTAAGATGGCACAGATGATGAACATCCCCGTGCTCGGCGTTGTCGAAAACTATTCCTACTTTACTTGTCCGGATTGCGGCAAGCAGCACAAGCTGTACGGGGAAAGTCACATTGACCGAATTGCCGAGCAGTACGGCATCGATACCGTCTGCCGGATTCCGATTCAGCCGAAGCTTGCTGCCGCCTGTGATGCAGGCATGATTGAACTTTACGAGGGCGACTGGCTCGATCCCTTGACCAGGAAGATCGAGTCCTTATAAGAAGAATCCTGCGCAAAAGCCAGAAACGAAGGAGGTTTCGAACGGTGATCCCTTATGCACAACGTTCCAGGGAGGAACTGCAGGAGGAGCTGAACCGCGTTCAGGATGCCCTGGAGCAGGCGAAAAAGCGGAATCTGAAGCTCGATATGTCGCGCGGAAAGCCTGGCAAGGAGCAGCTTGCCCTCTCGATGGACATGCTGACCGATCTTGTCACGGTCGAAGATTGCTTTGACGGCGCTGCCGACGCTCGAAACTATGGCATGCTGAACGGCCTTCCGTCCGCCCGCGCTTTTTTTGCCGACCTTCTCGACATTCGGCCCGAACAGGTGTTTGTCGGCGGGAACGCGAGTCTGCAATTAATGTACGACCTCATTGCAAAGGCCTACACGCACGGGCTCAAGCACAGCCCCGTACCGTGGAGCAAGCGCGGTACGGTCCGCTTCCTCTGTCCCGCGCCCGGATATGATCGGCATTTTCGCATTTCGCAAAGCTTCGGCATGGAAATGATCCCCGTCGCGATGACCGAAACCGGTCCCGACATGGATGCAGTCGAACAGTGGGTCAAGGATCCGAGCGTGCTCGGCATGTGGTGCTGTCCGAAATATTCCAACCCCGACGGCATTGTCTACAGTGAAGAAACGATTTGCCGGATCGCCGCGCTGCGCCCTGCCGCGCCGGACTTTACGATCCTGTGGGACAACGCATACTGCGTACACGAGCTTGAAGGCGAGTACGTTCCGTTTCCGGAAATACTGTCACTCGCGGCGCATGCCGGCAATCCCGACATGGTGTTTGAATTTGCCTCGACGTCGAAGATCACCTTCCCCGGCGCCGGTATTTCCTGCATGGCCTCGTCCCCGCAGAACATCGATTATCTGACCAAACTGATCGGCGTGCAGATCATCAGCTTTGACAAGCTGAACCAATTGCGGCATGTCCGGTTTTTGAAGGACAAGGCGCACACGCTCAAGCTGATGAAGCGACATGCCGCAATTTTGAAACCGCATTTTGACGCGGTTTTGGATGCATTGAAACGCGAAATCGCTCCGCTGGAGATTGCAACATGGACCCAGCCGAAAGGCGGTTATTTCATCAGTCTCTATGCAATGCACGGTACTGCCAAGCGCACGCTTGCACTCGCCAAAGAGGCCGGTGTAACCATGACCGAAGCCGGCGCTACCTACCCGTACGGACAGGATCCGTTCGACAGCAACATTCGCATTGCACCGAGCGTTCCGCCGCTTGACGAACTGCGGCAGGCAGTCGAAATTCTGTGTCTGTGCCTGCGATATACCGCACTGGAACAGCTGCTGAAAAATCCGGTATAAAGGAGAGCATCACGATGGAGCTGAAAGCGAAAATCAAGGAAACAAAAGCACGCAAAAAGGGATTTTTGAAAGCGATGCCTGAGGAACAGCGTCGCCTGTTGAAAATGCAGGAACGCGCAAACGCCCATGCAAGGCGCTTGCTGTACGGCATTCCGATTCTGTTTGTTGTGCTGCTTGCCGGGTACTTTGCGCTGTGTTTGACCGTTCCATACGAACGCAGTTGGATCGTCAACGGCATCCTCGCCGCGCTGATCTTCGTGCTCGGAACGATTCTGCTGCTCGTGCTCCGTTCCTCTTATCGCAAGAAATCCAAGGCACTTTCCAGTTCGATTACCGACTATATCCAGGAATACGACGCGCTCAATCAGAAGATTCTCGATTTGAAGGAAGCAGCTCGCATTCAGGCTGCCGCGGAACGCAAGGCCGCGCGCGCGAAAGAAAAAGCGCGTGCTGCATCCGAACGCGCTGCCGAGCAGGTGCGCAAAGCCGAAGAACGCGCCAAGGCCTCGCAGGAGGAAGCCCGGGCTGCAAGCGATCATGCTGCAAAAATTTCCGCCGCTCCCGTTCAGCCCGTTTCCGTACCGACCGAGCCTTTGCCTGCCCCTGCTGTGCCGGTCGAATCCGAGCCGACCCATGCTGTGCCGATCGTTCTTCCCGAACCGGAAGACTCCGTCGAGACGGCGCCCTCTGCTCTGAATGAATCTGAAGCGGCGCCCTCTTCTGTCGAAGAAGCAGAACCGGAAACGGACGCAGCGGAAGCTGCGCCTGCCGAACCGGCAGTCGATACCGAACCGGCGGCCGATACCGAACCGATCAAAAGCGAAACGTAACCAAAAAACAAAAGCGGAGAATTGCATCTGCAAGTCTCCGCTTTTTTGTTCGCTATTCGGAAAGCTGTCCCATGTGCTTGGAAATCATATGTCCCTGATACCGTTCCTCCTCCGTCACCTCGCGCAGGACGGTCAGTTCCGGCGGAATCTGTACATTCTGGTTTCGATCCGAAAGCTGCACATCCAAAATGGCAAGCTCGGGAGAGCCGGCATAGGTATCGATTGTCATGTATTGGTCGTTATATTTGAAGCAGAAGCGACGCTTGGTAATCGAGCCGAAGGTCGGATCGA
>JAUMVL010000118.1:0-3898 GCA_030530185.1 Clostridia bacterium
GGAATCGGTTCAAACAACCCGGACGGTTCGGTGAGCTGTAAGGTTACGATATGATCGCCGGGCGTTGAGGAAGGCTCGGATTCTCCATCATACCGTACGGTGGCGGAAAGCGGTTTGGGAATGGCCGGTAAAATACTGTCTGCATCGATACTTGAATCGGCGAATTTGTTTTTCAAATCTCGATAGACGTTTTTTGCAGTCAAATCGATCCCGCTGATATCGAACTTCGGACGAACGATTTGTACGGCATCCTCCCATATTCCGGCTACGCGATACGTGCCGACGGTCAGTGTGACCTGATAGCGATAGAATCCGGGAAGAATCCGTTCGGAAGTTTCATATGCAACATGAACCGTCGCCTTCGGATTGGAGAAATAAACGAGCGCGGAGACAACGTCCCCCGTATAGCGAACTTGCCTTTGTCCAAGAATCGATCCGTCGATCACAAAGGGTTGCAGTCCGTCCAGATAGCGAAGAATGCAGGCGGCGTCTTCTATGGTGCGGGCTCCGTCCAGATTGCAGTCACACCACAGGGGAATCGAATCCGGCTCGTCCAAAGCTGCTTGCAGAAGCGCTCTTGCGTCCGATCGGGTCACGCTGCCATCCGCGTCGAAATCCCCGATGATCGGATCGGCCTCAGCGTCCGAGCGCGCAATCGGAACAAGCAGCATTCCGATCAACAGAAACAGACAAATCCATCGTTTCATACAGATACCTCTATTACAAACGGTTCGGTTCCAATTCATATCGTACCGCAAAAAACAGTTCGCGTCAAGTAATCCTGCACATCATTTAAGGAACTTATAAAAAGTCCTCTCGGAAAAGACCGAAAGGACAGGTTCATTCAACTGTTCATGCGCTTGGTCAGGGTTTCGAACGTATGTTCCAGGTCAGGGTTTTCCCTCCATGCGCATCCGAGGTTGACGCCCGGACGGTTGTCTCCGTGAAAATCGCTGCCGCAGGTGATCAAAAGGCCAAGCTGATGTCCGAGAGAAGCAAAGATTTCGGTCTGTCTCGGCGAGGAGGACGGATAATAAGCTTCTATGCCCATCAGTCCCAGATCGGTCAGCTCGCGAACAAGCGCATGCGCATTGTCACGAATGTGACATGGATGCGCAAGCACGGGAAGACCGTCCGCAATATGGATCATATCGATGACCTGCTTGGGCGTGAACCGTTTCTCCGCATAATACCCGACTTGACCGGGTCGCAGAAACTTTGCAAAAGCATCCCGTACATCCGCTGCAACGCCCATCGAAACCAACGCCTGTGTAATGTGCAGCTTGGTCGTGCGGGTAGCCGGCCTGTTGATGCGCTCCTCCACTTCATATCCGGCGTCCCTCAGCTTGCCGTAAATGATCCTGTTTCGCTTTTCCCTGCGCTCGCGGGCGATTGCAAGACACTTCAAGAGGGTCGGATTTTCCGGATCGATATCGAGACCGATGATATGGAGCTCGTGCCGCCATTCATTGTCCATTTCAACAGCGGGCAGCACGGGCAGTCCGATCCGCTGTCCTGCTTCCATCGCCTCCGCAACGCCGCCGATGTTGTCGTGATCCGTCAGCGCAAGAAGCTTGACGCCCTCGTTTGCCGCGGATTCAACCACTTCTGTCGGCGTATACGTTCCGTCCGAAACAAGACTATGTGAATGCAGATCGAACTTATTCCCTTCCATTGCCCCTTATTCCATCGGTTCCGCTCCGGCGGAAGCCTCCTCACTTTCATTTATAGCAGGCGCTGCGGCCGGCGCCGAGGGTTCGGACACCGCTTTGCCCTGCATCACCGCATCCGCATCGGCGCCGCGGTAGACGGCTTCAAACTGTTCTCCGGTTACGCGCTCATACTTCAGCAGCATTTCCGATACCGCAATCAGGCGATCCTTGTGCGACGCAATAATGGATTCCGCGCGCTCAAACTGTTCCTCCAGGATCCGGCGCATCTCCACATCGATCTTAGCGGCCAGCGCTTCCGAATAGTTCTTGCTGTGCCCCCAATCCTTGGCGATAAACACTTCGGTGTCTCCGCCGACAAAGACCGGGCCGACCGCATCGGACATGCCGTACTCCTCAACCATCTTGCGCGCGATTTCACTGGCCTGTTTCAGATCCTGAATCGCTCCGGTGCTGACGTCGGTAAACGCGACCTTCTCTGCAACTCTGCCGCCCATCGTCATACAGATCTGATCAAGCAGATGCGATTTCAGCGTATGGTGCAGATCCTCCTTCGGAAGCGTCATCGTATAGCCGGCAGCCCAGCCGCGGGAAATAATGGACACTTCGTGCAGATTGTCGCAATGTTCAAGCTCGATCGCAAGAATTGCATGACCGCTTTCATGATACGCCGTAATTTTGTTATCCTCCGGCGTGACAACACGGCTCTTCTTCTCAGGACCCATCTGAACACGGGTAACGGCTTCCTCAAGATCCTGCTGCTCGATCCACTTCCGATTGGCGCGTGTAGCCAGGATCGCCGCTTCGTTCAGAACGTTTTCGAGGTCCGCACCCGTAAAGTACGGCGTCCGTCTGGCAAGCGTTTTGAGGTCGATATCCGGGGCGAACTTCTTGTTTCGCGCATGAACCTTTAAGATGTCCTCTCTGCCCTTCACATCGGGATATCCGACCGTAATCCGACGGTCGAATCGACCGGGACGCAGCAGCGCCGGATCGAGAATATCCGCACGGTTCGTCGCGGCAATGACAATAATGCCTTCGTTGGGTGCGAAGCCGTCCATCTCGACAAGCAGTTGGTTCAGCGTTTGTTCGCGTTCGTCATGACCGCCGCCGAGTCCGGCGCCGCGCTGACGACCGACCGCGTCAATTTCGTCGATGAAGACAACGGCGGGCGCGGAGCGCTTTGCGGTATTGAACAGATCCCGCACGCGCGAAGCGCCGACGCCGACGAACATTTCAACGAAGTCGGAGCCGGAAATCGAGTAGAAAGGAACCTTTGCTTCGCCGGCAACGGCCTTTGCCATCAAGGTTTTACCGGTTCCCGGAGGGCCTACAAGCAGTACACCCTTCGGAATGCGTGCGCCCATTTCGCTGAATCGCTTGGGTGCGCGCATAAACTCGACAACCTCCTGCAGCTCCTCCTTCTCTTCCACGAGTCCCGCAACATCATTGAATGTTACGGTTGCACTGTTCGAATCCAGCGTGCGTGCGTTCGCTTTGGAGAAGTTCATCATCTGTTGCCCGCCGCCCTGCTGACGGATAAAGAAGAAAACAATAAAACCGATCAGCAGAAATTCGATCAAATACGGAAGAAGCACGAGATAGATCGGCGTGCCTTCGGGCAAAGCGCTGATCATGACGTAGTTGTAATCCGACGGAAGAACGGTATCCTTATCCTTCCCGTCCTTGATCGAAACGAGCGTCTTCATGTTCTCATGGAACGAATCGTTGCTGATGTACAGAACGAAGTCCGCCTTGTCCGGCAGATTGGTCGCATCGGCCTCGCTGGTGCGATATATGCCGTAGAAGGTTCCGCCTTCAAGGACCTCATAAACGGCTTTGATGTTGTCGTTCAGGTACTCCTCGGCGAATTCATCAAAGTTGATGGACTCGGTGCGCGACGGAGAACAGCCGTTGGTAACCATGAAAATCATCATTCCGATGATCAAGGCCCAGACGGCAATCGTAATAAACCGACCCATCCGATTTTGGTTGTTGTTTTTTTGCTCCAAGTTGATTCCTCCGACCCGAAACGCTCTCGGGTGTTCTTGTTGTTAATTTGAGTAGACCTGCGGTTTCAATACGCCGATGTACGGCAGATTGCGATACTTTCCGGCATAGTCCAGGCCGTATCCGACGACAAACTCATTCGGGACCGTAAAGCCGCAGTAATCCGGCGTAATGTCGACTTCTCTGCGCTCCGGTTTATCGAGCAGACAGGCAATCTT
>JAUMVL010000118.1:3908-5527 GCA_030530185.1 Clostridia bacterium
TCAGCGTGTAGCCGCTGTCCATAATATCCTCAACGATCAAAACATGCTTTCCGGTGATGCTGGTATCGGCATCCTTGGTAATCTTGACAATCCCGCTCGTTTTCTGCGCGTCGCCGTAGCTCGAGATTCCCATGAAATCCATCTTGAGATGCAGCGAGATCGCACGGCACAAATCCGCAAAGAAGATACTGGCGCCCTTGAGTACACAGATAACCACGATCTCTTCGCCATCGTAATCTTTTGAAATTTGTTCGCCGAGTTCTTGGACGCGCTTTGCAATCTCTTCCTCGTTGAGCAGAACCTTTTCGATATCCTGCGCCATAAAGTCTTTACCCCACATGCGTTTCATCCTCCTTATACCGAATCTGAATCAATTGTTGACTTTGTTCACAGACCTTTACGCGTTCATCCACGGTAAATCCCATGATGCAGACAATCCCTGCTTCATCCCATACGATCGGCGCCGAGCGCAAAAACCGCGGGACCTTTCGATCCGTAAAATAATCGCTGACAAGCTTTGTTCCGGTCATGCCGAGCGGTGTAAACCGATCCCCGATTTGCAGGGAACGAACCGTAAGGGTTCCTTCAATGTTCGTTCGATCCAGATACATTGCATCCGGATCGTTCCGAAACGCGCTTGCTTCGACCCATTCGGCATCGATCGTTCCGTTTGGAAGGCGAACACTCCCGCCAATCGGAAGAGGAAATTCAAAGCGTTCGTTTGAAAGTCTTTGCACATACAGCCGGTCCGTGCCGACCCATGCGCACCAGCCTTGCTTTAAATCGCGACAGGTCCCCGTCTGCGCACGCAGCAATGCGTCAAGCGTTTCCAAATCGCTTCGCTCAAAAGATGCGTACGGGAGATACCGCTTCAATACGCGCATCCGAATCGGGTCCGGCAGGTCCGCAAGCGCGGTTCGATCCGTAATCATTCGAAAAGCCGTCTCCGCCTGCTCATTCAAATATCGGACGTCCGCCGATACCGATAAGGCGGTTTTCGAAATTGCATCCGAAACATTCGCGTTCCATTCTTCGAGAATCGGTAGGAGCCTTAAGCGCACACGGTTTCGAAGATACGTCGGATCGTCGTTGGAGGAATCTATGCAGTACGGCTGCTGTTGCTCACGTAAAAACGCAAGGATTTCCTGCTTGGAAACGTTCAAAAACGGTCTTATGATTCTGCCGTTTCGAGGCTGCATACCGCAGAGCCCGTCCGTTCCGCATCCGCGAATCAGGTGCATCAGAACCGTTTCGACCTGATCGTTTTGATGGTGTGCCGTTGCAATGCACGAAAATCCGCCTCAAGAGAAGAGCGAATTACGGAAGCCATGTGCGGAACATCCATCGTTTCCAGATAAAACGGAATCGAAAGCGACTGACAAAACTCCCGGCAGAACACAGCATCCCGCTCCGCCTCTTCCCCACGGATCCCATGGTTTAGATGCGCCGCGGCAATTGCATGGATCTTATGCTCGTCCCTGAGTCGTTTCATCTCCAACAGCAGCGCAACCGAATCCGCACCGCCGGAGAATGCGATCAGGACATCATCCGAAGCGGAAATTCCGCAAGCAGACAATGCCGCTTCCCGCAATACATACATGTGCGTACAACTCCGAATA
>JAUMVL010000119.1 GCA_030530185.1 Clostridia bacterium
CAAATCAGTGTATTGAATAGAGAAATCATAAGGCAAAACCACTTTGATGAATCGCTATAAAGTGTACAGGATCACAATGGTCATACAGATTGGACGTATAATGCCACTGTAACGGAGAAGAGATTGGCAAATCTGACGCGAAAAACTGCTTTCTGACTAATGATTGCCCTTGTTTACTGATAGAAAGAAAGTCAACGATATCGTTAACTGTACCCAAAGTCCAAGATCTTGGACTTACCCTCTATGTGGAAAATACAGCGCTTGCTTTTGCGAAATGCAGCGTATAAGATGAGAGCATAAAGAAGAACGAGCAGCAGCTCCCACAAGAGAAAACAACATACAGCAGGGAAAAAAGTGCTCCCTTTCAGATGAACACCGGCACGATGATTCCATCACTCCAGCAGCATTCTGCACAGCGAATGGAAAAGAAATCAGGAAGCAATCCTCGGATGATAAGAATTTCGACAATCGGCTTAATGATACGAATTTATCATTGACAACGTGAAAAAGATGTGCTACAATCCTTTTCGTCAAGCGAGAAAGGGGACGGAAAAGGAATGTGATGAAATGCTTTTCCGACTCCGACCGGCTTGCGGGAGCTCCAACCGATGAGATGAAAGATAGTGTGCGCGGAAACGGAGAAAGAGCGGATGGAAGATATTACTTTTAACCGGCGGTATGAAAAACCGCCGGTGGAAACATGGGAGAAGATTCTTTCCTCGAAAGAGGAAGCTGCCGCTTTGGCATTGCGTGACCTGAAGTGCCCGATCTGCGGATTCAAGCTGATGGGTGTATACGGACATACGGGCTATATCAATGTGAAATGCCAGAAGTGCAAGTTTACAGGACCGCTGAATCTTGCATACTTCCATACAAGGAAGAATAATTGGACTCGCTGGTCGGATGTGAAAAGTCCGTTGAGCGAATAGACGGAAAGAAAAACAGAATATCGGCAATACGATTTCTAATCGCGCAAGCGGGGCAGGCTCCGTAAGGACTGAAAAACCACCAAGCACCGTACGAAATTGGATTGAGACAGGATTGCAAGATCCGTTGTCTCGGTTCATTTTGTACGGTGCTTTTTTTATTTCTCTGACAGAAATGGGCGAGAAAATAGGTGCAAATTTCTAAGTGGAAAAAATAGTTGAAAGAAATTATTCCAAAATTCGCAAAAAAGTCAGCAATAAAAGAGTAGAGGGGTTTATTCCCCCAGCGGGACAAAATGTCCCGCGATGCTTTGAAAACAGAACAAAGAGAAACAAAAACTTCCACCCCATGAACATTCTGTAAACGATTGGCGGATTTCTGCAAAAAACAGTCGTTTTTCCCCAATGGGAGTGAGAGGAGAAAAAATCGAATGCAACCGGCTGTGGAAACAAGCCGGTGCAGATACACCGCTTCCCCTGATCAAGGAAGCGAGGCCGTCGCCGCTTCGGGACGCCGAAGCGATCAAAACCTATTACGGACACGAAAGGAAAACACATGAATCCTATTAAACCTACATTTACAAATACAAATGAGCTGCCTTTCACGTTAAGCGTGGAAGATATGGCGACCTTCCTCGGTATTTCCCGGGTCGGTGCTTACAATCTTGCACACCGCAAGGGCTTTCCTTCGGTACGGATCGGAAAACGCATTCTGATTCCGCGGGATCGGTTCCTTGCTTGGCTGAACGACTTACAGGAGGTGAGCGCAGAATGAGCATCAAGAAGGGAAAGAAAGATATTGCTGTTACCTCTGTGAAGGACGAAAAGCAAGTAGCGAAGCAGGCAAACACCGCTAAAGCAGCAGAGCCCGCCGTTAGCGCAAATGCGAATTCGGATAATGCCGTTCAATCGGAAGCTATTGCAGATTATTCTTCTCACGAATCGACCGCGCCAACGGAACAGAAGAAAGCGAACCTCGCGCCCCTTGAAACGAACTCGTCTACGGTAAGCGAAGAATCGGCACCTTCTTCCCTCGGCTCAACCGCTCCAACGGAACCCGTTCCCACCGCGCCGAATACGGCTTCACTTGTTTCTCCATTTGCGCCGGAACCGAAACCTTCTCCGCGCTCAAGCAGAGATTCCAAACCGAGTAAAGAAACAACGGTCTCAATCCCATTGGATAAGATTCAACCGTTCGAGAACCACCCGTTTCTGGTCGAGCAGGACGAGGATATGGAAGAACTGAAGTCAAGCATCCGAGCAAACGGCGTGGTGACGCCGCCGATTGTCCGTCCGCTTCCGAACGGTAACTACGAGATGATCTCCGGTCACCGCCGTATGGCCGCGTGCAAGGCACTCGGTGAGAAAACCATGCAGGTGTTCGTCCGAACGCTGTCTTACGACGAAGCCGTGCTGATGATGGTGGAATCCAATCAACAGCGAGCGCATTTCCGTACCAGCGAGAAGGCACGCGCTTACGCCATGCGCGATCAAGCGTTGAAGCATCTGCGCGCGGGACAAAATGTCCCGTCGGTCGGACGGGTAACGGATCAGATTGGGAAAGACAACGGAGAGAGCGGCAGAAACGTTCGACGTTACATCCACATGGCACGATTGATTCCGCCGCTGCTGCAGCTTGTAGACGATAAGAAGCTCGGCAAGACGACAGCGGAGCATCTTTCGTTCCTTCCGAAGAAGGAGCAGGAAATGGTTTATTCCGTGATCGAAGCGGAACAGAGCGTTCCGAGACCCGAACAGGGCAAGCAGTTGAAGGAACTGTATGCGGAAGGGAACTTAGACGAAGAGACGCTTCTGCGGGTTCTGGCAACGGAAAGAGACAAGCCCTCCGAGAAACTGGCGATCCCGATGGAAACGTTGGAACGGTTCTTCCGGCATGACGAAACGCCTGCCAAGATGATCGAAATGATTGTGAAAGCGCTGGAGCTGGCGGAGCGGAAGAAGCAGCGAGATCGGCAGTCGGAGCGCTGACAAACGAAGCCATGCGAAACGGAGCAGCGATTCTCGGAGAAAAAGGAAACAGAACCGTTGTTACCATCTCGGCATGACTATGGCAAGGAACACGGTGCGGGGAGGTTACCGCCTCCCCGTGGTGCGCTTACGGAAAGAATAGCACAATTTTCGATGCAGGGAAAGTATGAGCAGGAACACCGAATGTGATAGCACTTTTTAGAGACGTCAAACTGCCATGCTCACGAAAAGGATAGCAGTTTCATTTGCACAATTAACCGCAACCATACTCTTTCCCGCCGGGTTCGATCCGTGGATAGCTTCTTCTGTTACGGATTAGCCAGCATTGGATTGTGTTATACAATCCTTCCGTCAGGGAGACCCTGAAACCCCACCGGGCGGACAAGCCGCAAAATGGAACGAAAAACAATGCTCTGCGCGGCTGTCCGCCCAACCCTATCACTACAAAATCGCAACGAAAGGAATCAATATAAATGTTGAAACGCAGCATACAAATCATCTTCCGTGTCAATGCGGAAGAACAGGAACAATTAAAAACAAAAGCCAAGAAATGCGGTCTGTCCGTCTCGGCGTATCTCCGCTTTCTGATCCGCGGGTATGTACCGAGGGAGCAGCCGTCAGCGGACTATACAACCCAGATCCGTGAGCTTCGCGCGATCGGAAACAACATGAAGCAGATCGCCGCAAGAGCGAACGCGACCGGATTCTTTCTGAAGGAAGAATATGATCGCAACGCAAAAGCGCTGAAAGCAGCAGTCCTTGACCTTCAGAAAGCGGTCACGCTTCCGGTAAAGATCCATGGCAACGACGAAGATATGGGCGGTTAAAAGCCGTCTCGATCACGTGCTCCAATATGCCGAGAATGAGGAGAAAACAATCAATGCTGAGTGGAGCAAGGTCGATTACCAGTCCATGCGAGACGTCATGGATTACGCCATGAACGACGCCAAGACGGAGCAACAATATTACGTTTCCGGCTGGAATTGCGATCCCGATACGGCACGAGAGGAGATGCAGATGACGAAACAACAATATGGAAAAGAGGGCGGCATCCTTGCGTTTCACGGTTACCAGAGCTTCAAACCGGGCGAAGTGACGCCGGAAGAAGCGCATGAGATCGGGATGAAGCTCGCACAGGAGCTATGGCCCGATCACCAAGTGATTGTAGCGACGCACCTCGATAAGGCACATATCCATTCGCATTTCGTAGTCAATTCCGTTTCTCTGTATGGGCGCAAGTTCAATGCTTGTAAGGCGAGCTACCGACAGATGCGGGAAGCGTCGGATCGGCTGTGCAGGGAATACGGGTTATCTGTCATTACACAGCCGAAGAAGGAACCGAGACCGCACTACACGGAATGGGCAGCGGAACACGCGGGAGAACAGACATGGCGTTCGATCATTCGGGAGGATATGGACGCGGTGATTCGACAGAGCATGACCATGCAGCAGTTCTACAGCGGAATGCGAAGCAAGGGATACACCTTTGAACAGCGCGGGAAAAACCTACGAATCAAGGCAAAGGGGATGCATCGGTTTGTGCGCTTACACTCGCTCGGAGACGGATACACGGAGTGGGCAATCCAACGAAAGATTTTGGCGCACCGGTATCCGTCCGTAGAAAAGAAGCAGAAACCGGAAAAGCATTATGTTCGGGTAAAAGGCGATTTCCGCTTATCGAAGGTTACTTGGAACAGTCTGCGGGCGTTGTACTTCTTCTATCTTCGGAAGCTCCGAGCGGCAAAGGCGAACCCGAAACAACCGTATCCGTTCGTACTGAAAGAGGATATGCAGAAACTCGATACGATTTCCGAGCAATCGAAGTTCTTGAATCGCTACAAGCTCGACACCGCAGAACAGGTGACCGAACTGAAGGAAACGCTGACGCAAAAGCTATCCGAACTGCAAGCCGAGCGTACCGCGCTGAACAATGAGCGCCGCCGCGTCAATACCACGGAGGTACGAAAAAGCGAGATCGAGGAGCGGTTGAAAGAATTATCTAAAACGGGAACGCAGCTGAGAAGGGATGCCAAACTGTGCGACGCGGTACTGGAACGTTCGGTCGTGATTGCGGAGAAGAACCGGATTTTGCGGGAGGAAGCGCAAGTGCAGAGACCTGCCGAGAAGGGACGAAACGGAACGCGTTCGGGAGGTAGGATGTATGGAAGGTAACCAAATCGACACACCACGCACCGATCCACTTGCCGACTATTACACCGCGGACGGCGTATTAAAGGACGGGTTTGTAGAAATCTTTTTCACCGAAGATTGCCGACCGGACGCGATCCTTCCGCTTGCGGAACTGCCGAAACCGATCCGAAAAATTCTTTCCGAGTCGGACTTGCAAAATCCTGCGGAATGAACTATTCGTTAAAATGACAACATATCGAAAGGAGAAAGATTATGAAACTGACTTACACGAAAACCGGGGAGTATCTGCTCCCAAACCTTGTAATGGATGATCAGCCGGAGGGCGAGATCGGCGTTTACGGATGGATGCGAAAACGCTTTTTGAAGGAACACCGCAAGGGCACTTACAACGGTATGCTCTTAAAAGGCACTTTGACGCAGCATCTGATCGAGACGAACGCA
>JAUMVL010000120.1:0-208 GCA_030530185.1 Clostridia bacterium
AGGTACAGCTGACGCTGAAAAAGTCGGAGTACGAACTGAAATCCAAGCAGAAGCAGGCCGAAGATCTGCAAAAGGCGATCTCCGACAGCATCGTCAAATCCCCGGTCACGGGCCGGGTGCGCTCGGTGCGCTCGGATGAAAACAGCTCGAATCCATTCGGCGGCATGGGGCAGGATGCGTCCAATGCGTATATCACAATTGTCGCCGG
>JAUMVL010000120.1:218-5482 GCA_030530185.1 Clostridia bacterium
ACGAACAGACCGTCCGCACCCTCACCGAGGGAATGCCGGTGACGATCCGGTCGCGCACGGATGAGAACACGATATACCGCGGCTCGATCTATCGCATCAACACCGACGAGCCGGTAACCGATCAGAACAACTACTACTATGACGGCGGCGGAGAACGCTCGAGCAAATATGCGTTCTACGTCTCCCTCGATTCGATCGAGGGGCTGATGATGGGCCAGCATGTGACGATCGAGCTCGGCGAACCGGGCGAGGACGACGGCAAGATGTGGCTGCCTTCCTATTATGTAATGCAGGACGGCAGCAGCTACTCTGTGTATGCAGCCTCGTCCAAGGGCCGGATCGAAAAGCGCACCGTGACAGTCGGCGCCTACAGCGAAGAGAAGGACAGCTATGAAATCGTCTCCGGCCTGTCGTTTACCGACCGCATCGCGTTCCCGAACGAATCCGTGAAGGAGGGGATGCTCGCAAGCGAAACGCTGTATGCGGGCGAAGGCAATGTGGACGGCATGATGCCCGACGGTATGGATTTCGACGGCGATATGATGTTCGACGATGGCGTTGAACCCGGCGATCCGTTCGGCGAGGACGGCGGGGAAAGCTACTCCTTCGACTTTGCGGAGCCGATGCCTGCGGAAGAAACACAGGAGGGCATAGGCGCATGATCCTTGAGCTTGAACACATCGAAAAGGATTACGGCACGCCCGCCGTGCCCGTTCCGGTGCTGCATGACGTGAATTTGCAGCTCGAGCAGGGCGAATACCTTGCGATCATGGGGCCGAGCGGCAGCGGCAAATCGACGCTGATGAACATTCTCGGCTATCTCGACGTCCCGACGCGGGGCGTTTACCGCTTTGACGGCGAGGACAACACGCACGCTTCCGACAGCAAGATGGCGATGGTGCGCAATCGAAAAATCGGCTTCGTGTTCCAGTCGTTCCATCTTTTGGCGCAGCGGCGCGCGTGGGAAAACGTCGCGCTGCCCTTGATGTACGCCGGCGTGCCGCGCAAGGAGCGCAAAGCGCGCGCAATTGCTGCGCTCGAGCGCATGGGACTTGCCGAACGTGTCAACTTCTTTCCGACGCAGCTTTCCGGCGGTCAGTGCCAGCGCGTTGCCATCGCGCGGGCGATCGTGACGAACCCGCTGATGCTGCTTGCGGACGAGCCGACCGGCGCGCTCGATTCCAAATCCGGACAGCAGATTATGGACATCTTCGAGGAGCTGCACGAACAGGGTATGACGATCGTGATGATCACGCACGAACAGGCAATCGCCGACCGGGCGGAACGGATTCTCTACATCTATGACGGGTATCTGAAAGGGGGCGACCTCTCATGAAACCTTGGCTGAAGGCAATTCTCATCGTGCTGGTGCTCGCGCTGTTGACCGCGGGCGGCATTGCGATCTACGCGCACTTTGCGGGCAACAACCCGGTCGACGTCACGCCGGCCAACTACTGGATGCTTTCGTGGATGCCGAACCAGACCTACGTCTACGGCATCGTCGTTTCCGACGAATCGCAGGCCTTGTACCGCGACAAGGACCGCACGGTCGTCGAGCAGTTCGTCCACGAGGGCGACACGGTGCACGTCGGCGATCCGCTTGTGCGATACGATGCGACGCTCGACAACCTGACGCTCGAGGAAAAGCTGCTTGAGCGCGAAAAGCTCTATAACACGCTGCAAGCGGACTATGCGGAGTACAAGCGCTGGGCGCGCGTCGAATACGAGCGCGCCGTTCCGACCTATACGCCGACCCCGTCCCCGACGCCGCGTACGAATACAAACACCTCCGTGCAGCGCGGGACAAGCTTCGGCGTGGTACGGCTTGCCGCACGGCGTACCTACGGATTCCCGGAACGCCCGTACGACGGCGACGGCAGCCCGTCGGTTCCGTACCGCTACCAGATCGAGGACGGCGACGCGGTCCCGGCCGCGTTCATCCTTGCGCTGACCGAAAAGGCCAAGGCCGAAAAGCGGGCGATCCATGCGGAAATGACCGCACCGAGAAGCCGGATCCTTCTGATCGTGAACCCGGATGAAACGGTGACGTTTACCGTAACGGCCGAGGATCCGAATCCGTTTACGCCGAATTTCAACAAGCCGATCTCGGGCAACGGCAGCGAAAAAAAGCCGTACGTCTTCCGCTATGCAAGCGCGGTCGAAGTGCCGCCTTCGCTGCTGACCACGCTGACGCAGCAGGCCAAATGGAACATGATTGACGTCTATGCCACGCTGCAAGCCAAGGGCTTCACGGTTTCGCTGAAGTTCCCGGCGGACGGCGGTTTTGCGATGTTCGTCACGATCATTGAGCCGACCCCCTCCCCGACGCCGGATCCGTCCGCGGAGCCGACCGAAACGCCGTACTACGGCGGATGGGGTCCGAGCCGTGCCGAGCGCGAGGAATATGCGCGTCAGACGGCGCAGCGCATCCGGGAAGAGGAGGTCAAGTATCGCCAACTCTCGCTGGAGATTCAAAAGCTTCAGCTGAACGGCGCCGACGGCATGGTTTACAGCACGGTTGAGGGCACCGTCTCCAAAGCGGTCGCCGACAGTTCGGTTCAAAACGGGGAAGTCTTTCTCGAGGTGCGCGGCGGCACGGGCCTGCATCTGGTCAGCATCCTCGGCGAGATGGATCTTGACAACTATCCGGTCGGCACGCAGCTGACGGGCTTCTCGTATGAATCGGGACAAACCGTGGACGTAACCATTACGGAGATCGGCTCGATGCCGATTTCGACGAACTACAGCAACGGCGGCAACCCGAACGCATCGGGCTACCTTGCCCGCATGGACTTTACGGGTTCGTTTGTTCCGAAGGTCGGCGAGTACATCGAATTCTCGGAAGACTATCTGCCGCGCCAGGAGCGCGACTACAACTATCTGCACGAGGCGTACATCCGTGAGATCGACGGACAGGACTGCATTTTCCTTGTCCGCGACGACAAGCTGGTCAAGGTGCCGGTCATAACCGGAAAGCGGATGGATCAGTACATTGAGATTCTCAACGTCAAGCTGACGCAGGACGACTATCTGGCGTTCCCGTACGACAAAAACGCCAAGGACGGCGCGCCGGTCAACTATCCGAGCGACACCGGCATGCGGTACTGGTAAAGGAGGCGAACGGAATATGTGGGAAAACATTCGCGAAGCCTTCGACGGCATCCGCTCGCACAAGCTCAGAAGCGCGCTGACCATGCTCGGCATCATCATCGGCATCGCGTCGATCATTACGATTTCGTCGACGATTATGGGCACGAATGAGCAGATCAAGGAAAACCTGATCGGCGCAGGCAACAACACCGTGGAAATCGTACTCTACCAGGGCGATTATCCGTTTGACGCATCGTATCAAAGCCTGCCGGAATACGTTCCGGTGCTCGACCGCTCGATCAAAAAGGAGATCAACGCGATCCCCGAAATCGCGGCGTCGTCGCTGTTTACCAAGCGCGACGCATACGGAATCATCTGGAACGGCACGACCGGCATGAATCAGGGCACGGTCTACGGCGTGGACGAAACGTTCCTCTCGGTCTATGGCTACGTGATCCGCGCGGGGCGCGGCTTTGTCGATAAGGACTTTTCCGGGTTCCGCAAGGTCTGTCTGATCGACCGCATCGCTTCCGAATCGCTGTTCCTCGGCGAGAGCCCGATCGGCAAAACGATTGAGATCGCCGGCGAGCCGTACACGGTCGTCGGAGAATTCACGCAGTCCTCGGCATTTCAGCCGACGATTACGAGCATCGACGATTACTATACGTATTCCGACCACTCGGGCGGCAAGGTGCTGATCCCGATCGAAACGTGGTCGGTGCTGTTCAAGTTCGACATTCCGGCGTCGCTCGTGGCGCGCGCCACCGGCACCGATGCAATGACGCAGGCGGGTAAGGCCGCCGCGGACCTGCTGAACGGGCTCTATACGGTCGAGAACCCGGAAGTCAAGTATAAGAGCCAGGACCTTTTGGAGCAGGCGAAGCAGCTGCAGGAGCTGTCCAACGCGACAAGTCGCCAGCTGATCTGGGTCGCGGGCATTTCGCTGCTCGTCGGCGGAATCGGCGTTATGAACATCATGCTCGTCTCCGTCACCGAGCGTACGCCCGAGATCGGCCTCAAAAAAGCGCTCGGCGCCAAGCGGCGCAAGATCTCGATGCAGTTTTTGACCGAGGCGGGCGTTCTGACCTGCATCGGCGGCATGCTCGGCGTGCTCGCGGGAATCGGGCTTGCCTACGTGGTGTCGCGCGTATCCGGCGTCCCGATCTTTATCAGCTGGTACATCGTGGTTCTGACCGTCGCGTTTTCGTTTGTGGTTGGCCTGTTCTTCGGCGCGGTGCCCGCGGTGCAGGCGGCGCGGCTGAACCCGATTGACGCGCTGCGGCGCGAGTAACCGCCAAAAACAACCATGGGCAAGGCGTCGAACCGAACGCCTCCCGGAAAGGAGCGCACAATGCGCATGCTCCGAATCGTACTGTTCGGAATCGGCGCGCTGCTGATTGCGGATTCGCTGATCGTTGCAACGTTGTCCAACTTCAATCTCGGCGTGATTCTGCCGGCGTTTTTCGGCGTGCCGCTTGTGCTGCTCGGCATTCTTCTGCCGCACATGGACAAAGGCATCCTCTGCTTTCTCAAATGGGCGGCCGTTACCGGCTATTGCATGGCGGGCGCGATCTTTGTGGTCTGCGGAATTCTGATGGGTACGGCGGCAAAGCCCGCCAAAGAGGTCAAAGCCGATGCCGTGATCGTGCTCGGTGCGGCGCTGCACGGCGACCGCGTGACATGGGTTTTATCCAACCGGCTTGACACCGCCGCGGATTATCTGGACGCGCACCCAGACGCGATTGCGGTGGTGTCCGGCGGGCAGGGACCCGGCGAGGATCTGCCGGAGGCCGTCGGCATGCAGCGGTATCTGATCGAGCGGCGCGGGATTGCGCCGGAGCGCATTCTGGTCGAAGATCAATCCGAAAACACACGTGAAAACTTTGCTTTCTCCAAGGCGCTGCTTGAACAGACGTTCGACCGCCCGATGCGGGTCGCGTTCGTCACGACCGACTTTCACGTCTACCGCGCGGGCCGTGTGGCGCGCGCCGCGGGACTCGATGCCGTCGGCATCGCCGCGCCGGATGTGTGGTACATCAAAATCAACAATTTCTTCCGTGAGTGCGTCGGCATCTGCGTCTACGCGCTGCGCGGACAGCTTTGAAGCAAGCGATACAAAAAACCGCCCCTCTTAGCGGGGTGTTCGTAAGACAGTTAAATTCCAAAATCTGAAA
>JAUMVL010000121.1 GCA_030530185.1 Clostridia bacterium
GATCGATGTAAAGGCGGCGGACTTCCTTCACGGCAAACTCGCACACCTCTTCGCCTTTGTAGCGGATCCACAGCCCCGTCGGCACGGCGGCCGCGGACAGCTTCTCCGGCCAGGTGTCCTCAAGCGGTTCGTAATCGGCGCGCAGATCTTCTGCATACGTCCACGCGTTCCGGTCGGTCTTCGGTACATCGAAGATCGTCAGCATGACGTCCTTCGACAGATCCGTTAGATCATCCACCGCGAACAGCGCATACTTCGTTCCGACGAAGCTTCTAACGATCTCGCCTCTATCGTTCATGATCTTCAGAACGCGGATTTCCTTCTCGTTCCTGCAGATCTTCGCAATCTTCTTTAGCTGCATATCCTTTACTCCTTACTTTGATATCATCTTCTCGGGCGGGCAGGAGGAATCCCCGTCAGCTGCCCGCCCGGTTCTGCGGGCTGCGGCGCGTTGAATCCGTTCGGGAAAACATACGAAAAAACCGTTCGGATCGCTTGCCGATTTCCGCATATCTTCGATCGGGCGGAAAAGGGATAGAAAAACCGCCCGATCGCAACCCTGCCGCACGGACGCGCCTTTCGGGGCGGCTTCGGTGTTCCCTTTCCGAAGCGCGGCACAGTCAATGGGATCGGCCGGGGAAAAAACATCGCAAAAAACCCGGCCGTGACGTCCGCCTTTTTTCGTGTTCGCATCTGCAGGAGGCGCGGACGTCAAATGTCAAACAATGTCAAACTCTGCTATCTTCTGCTTCACTTCGTTCGGCAGATCGATCACTTTAATCCCCAGTGCTTTCAGCACGCGCCGGCGATCGTCCGCGTCCCAGAATGGCACAGGCTTTTTCATGATCTGTCCGAACCGGTTCACGCCGATTCCCGCCAATAGCGCCACGTCCTCGCGCGTGAAGTCGCTCACCGCCATGCGCTCCAGGATCACGGCCTTCAGCCAATCAATCGGTGGCTGCTTAAGCTTCGCCATGTTGTCCTCCTTACTCGTCCTCTTCTCGCTCCAGCAGCATCTTCACGTCCGAAAACAAGGCCCACCCGAAACGTTGGCAGATGTAGTGCGCCAACTGTGCGAGCTGGTCTTCTGTCAGTCCGTACTTTCGCTCAAGCTCTTCGTGCGTCGCGGCCATGACAATAGCAAAGATTCCGTAATATCTGGGCTGTGTGAGGATGACAGCTTCCTTCTCTCCGTATTTGTTTGGATCCATGCCTTCCGAGACATACCGAATCGCGCGTTCAAACGCCGTCTCATTCGGCAATCGCTCCGGTCTCTTGGTTCTGTTTGCCATTTGCGCCACCTCCTTACGATGTGATCCCGGCTCTGTGAATTGCTTCGCCAATGCCGCAGCTCGTAATGCCAATCGCGCACGCGACGGCTACGATGAATGCGGCTGCCGCAAGAATCAGCAATCCGAGTTCTTCGGGATCCTGTTTCAATAACCACTCCCTCAGTTTCATGTTTCCGCCTCCCGATCCAGCCACGCAAGCTTGCAGTCGGTGCAAAGCTCATCGTCGATCTCTTCTGGCTTCCTTCCCCTGCATGCGGCTAACTCGCTATCGTTCAGACACATATTCGCGAACTCAATGTGCTTAAGGATGATATCCCGTGCCTCCGGATCCAGCGGACCCGAGCGCAGCGCTTGAATCAGCATTTCACGGTTCGTCCGGTTCTTGACCTTCACCACCATGCCGATGCGGTGCACGTCCTCCCCCGTCATGCTCGGGTTCAGTTCAGCGCTTAACACCTCGCGCTGCAGCACTTCATCCGACAGCACTTTCTGCCACTCGGCGCCCTTCAGCGCGCGGTTCATAACAATGCTCCCGTTCTCGGAGACGATCGTTACATTCGTCTGCGCCTTCGGAGCAGCCATCTTGATTAAGTCTCTTAGTGTCATTTGTTCCCATCCTTTCCCTTTTGATTGGTGGACCTGCTCGGGTTCGAACCGAGGACCTATCGCTTATGAGGCGACCGCGCCGACCGGCTGCGCCACAGGTCCGTAATGTGCATGATCCGTGGATTCACGCACGAAGATCTCACAGTACTTGTGTTTTTCACATGTTAATGATTAAAAAAAATAGCCGCAACATCGTGGACGTCATACCCCAGCACGCGCAGGATTGATGCCATCTCTCCCTGTTTGAACTGAGTTTTATTCGTCAACTTCTTGTTGAGGCTTACTTCAGAAATGCCGATTTCTCTCGCCAATTCTCGCTGTGTTATGTTTTTTTCTCTCATAATGCCAAGCATCTTCGAGTAATTATAGGCAGCTGCTGACTTGCTCATTGGTGTACTCCTTTCTCTGTTTGTCTATATTTTATACTTGTGATTTTCAAAAGTCAATACTTTTCTTTACGTTTTCAAAAGTTTTTTATATTTTCTCTTGCGTTATGTTAAATCGTATGTTAATATAAGAACAATTAAAGAAAACTTTAATCTTATAAGGGGTACAATTATGGAATCTTTCGCTGAGCGAATCAATAAGGCGTTGGTTGCCAGACGCATGACGGCTGCTGAATTATCCCGGCGGTCCGGAATCGACGAGGCAACTATCAGTAATTACAGAAAGGGCAAATATGAACCGCGTCAAGTGAAGTTGGAATTGGTTGCTAAAGCTCTTGATGTTTCGATCGGTTGGCTTATGGGGGCTGATATGCCCATGCTTCGTTTCGGAGAATCATATTCCCCCTCCGTGATCCTCTCCGACGAAGTGGAGATCTCCGAGATCGCACAGGTTGCAGCCGGCTTTGATAAGGCGCCGCTGTCGAATTTTGAATATGACAAATTCGCCGTGCCGCGCAGCTATCTTGCCGGGCACGACGCGGGCGAGTGCTTCATCGTCCGCGTGAAAGGCGACAGCATGTACCCGCTTTACATCGACGGCGACCGCGTCCTTTCCCGCCGATCCGATGCGCTCGACTACTCCGGGCAGATCGGCATTGTGCAGGACGGAGAAACCGCTACGATCAAAAAGGTCGAATTCGGATCCGGATGGCTGCGGCTCGTTCCGATCAACCCTGCATACGCCCCGCGCACGATCAAGGGGATCGACCTCGAACAGGTGCGCATTATCGGGATCCCGATGGTGCTGCTAAGGGAGCTGGAGGAAAAGTAAAAGCCGGGCGCGATTGCCCGGCTGCCCCCTAACGCAATTCCATCATCAGGCAGGACTGTTGCTGCTATTATAGCATGCCGGCGTTTGCGTTGTGAAGGGGTGGTGAATTTCAGATTATGAGGTTGAAAAGATGAGTAAAACAGATAAGCCGTTGCTTAATTCTTCGCAGCAGATTGCACATTTGAAATCAAAAGGTGTTCTCTTTAATTTAATGAGTGAACAAGACGCGGAGCAATATCTTCGACAGAACAACAATTATTTCAAGCTTCGTGCATATCGCAAGAATTTTGCGAAATACGATTCTGGTCCTCGTGCCGGTCAATATATTAAACTTGATTTTGCGATGCTTCGAGATTTATCCATCATCGATATGCGTCTTCGATATGTTATCATTCACCTGTGCCTTGATGTTGAACATTTTATTAAGGTCAAGATGCTACGAGTTACCGAGGCGCAAGGCGAGGATGGGTATGATATCGTTGCAGACTATATGAACCATCTGATGGCGCAAGAACAGTCTGATCCTTCCGGCGTAAAGAAACCGTATGCAAAATTGGTTCGCGAACTCGAGCGCAACAATGGAAATCCTTATTGCGGCGGCATCATTAATTCGTATAGCAACGGGTTCCCTATATGGGCTTTTATCGAAGTGATTCCTCTCGGAAGCCTTATCGATTTTTACGGTTTTTGCGCCGACCGGTTCTCGATGATAGACATGAAGCGAGAATTTTATCTTTTGCAAACGATACGTCAGCTTCGGAATGCTGCCGCACATAGCAACTGTATTCTGTATGACATGACCGCTGCGGATGCTATTGCAAAGCCCGACTGGAATATGATCCGTAAGCTTAGCACTATTCCTAAATCGACGAGAGACAAGCGGTTTGGCAACGAGCGCATGAGACAGCTTGTCACGCTTCTGTACTTGCATTCAGAGGTCGTTACAAGCCAAGGTGTGCACGATCGTGCCAAGCAACAATTAACCGAACTCCTGTCCCGTATGTATCACCATATCGAGTATTACAGGAGCCATCCGATTGTTACATCAAATTTTGATTTTTTCAAAAAATGTGTTGACATTTTCTTTACAGTATAGTAAGATAATCACACTTAAAAAAAGTTTATCTTTTGCAGAGCGTGATTGCACTTGTGTGGTTAGGCTCTGATTTTCTTTATAGCCTCCCACGCACCGCGAACCCTGGGAGGTTATTTTTTATCGTTTTATGATCTGTAAGTATTGCAAAAAAGAAATTGAAAACGACAGCGTCTACTGTCGGTTCTGCGGCGAGAGGGTTATTCGCGCGCGAAAAAAAGCAAAGGATCAGATCTCCGTACCGGCACCGGTGCAGACGCCCGAGGGAAAGTATCGCGGCCGTCTGATGGTTAAAGGGCAACGGGTCTACGTGACCGAAGGCACCGAAGCGGCGTACTATGTCCGCGCCCGTGCCGTGAAAGCCGGGCTGATCGAGCAGGATAAATCCATGCCGAAGGACATCCTGCGCAATCTCGTCGAGAAGTATATCGATGATAACGCTGCCGTTCTGTCCCCATCCACTGTGGCGTCCTACAAAAGTCTTATGCGGAATGCTTTCCCGGCATACATGGGCCAAAGTATCTCCGTTATCCCCTGGCAAAAGGCCGTATCTGATGAAACAGAACGCGCTTCCGCGAAGACGGTTCGGAACGGCTGGCGTCTGGTTACGGCGTCGCTGAAATACGCAAAGCAGTCAATCCCGACGGTGAGCCTTCCGAAGATCGTCCGCAATGAACGTACGTTTCTCGATTACGAACAGATCCAGCGGTTCATTTCCGCGATCAAAGGCGATCCCTGCGAACTGACCTATCTGCTTGCGCTGCATTCCTTGCGGCTCTCCGAGATCCTGGCGCTTCGGTCCGATTCAATTTCCGATAACATGATCTATGTGCGTGGCGCTATGGTTCGTGCTGCCGGCGGTCAATTTATTCGCAAGGACCTGAACAAAACCGAGCTATCAAGGCGTGACATTCCTGTTATGATTTCACGTATAAACAAGCTGCGTCAGCGGCTACCGATCTCCCTGAATGATAAAACATTCAACGATCATCTGCGGAAGATCTGCCGTGATCACAATCTCCCTGATATAACGCTGCACTGTCTGCGGCATTCGTTCGCTTCCCTGGCGTATCATCTGCGCTGGACGGAGAAAAGCGTCATGCAGCTCGGTGGATGGTCGACGCCCGACGTCGTACACTCGATCTATACGCACCTATCCTCGAAGGAGATCAACGAGGACGTAGAACGCATGCGCGCCTTTTACACGCAAGATTGAGCCGATTAGCTGTAGGCAAATTCATGGGCAAAAATGCCATTTAAGACCACCT
>JAUMVL010000122.1 GCA_030530185.1 Clostridia bacterium
GCAGGGCTTTTCGGAGGATCATGAACTGCGTCCGTATCGCGAAGGCGATTCGATCAACCTGATTCATTGGAAGCTGTCGTCGAAGTTCGACGATCCGATCATTCGGGAACCGCAGGAGCTGATCCGTAAGAACATCATTCTTGCCATCGACTTGCCCGACTCCTATTCGGAGCAGGAGAACCTGCTCGATCAGCTGGTGTATTTGTCGGATCAGCTGCTGAACAAGCAGATTCCGTTTACGCTGTATATCGGGATGCAGACCGTCATCATCCGTTCCGACGGGGAGCTTTCGGCCTTTTTGAAAACCTTTTTGTCCGAACCGATGCGTGCCGAAAAGACGCTCTCGATTCGTACCGGCAACGATACGCTTGTATATCGCCTAACCCCCAATCAAAAGGAGGCGAAGGCATGAAAAAAGTTTTGTATCCGGCTTTGAATGTGCTCTCCGATGCGATTCTGGTCACGCTTGCCATCCTTGCTGTGCCGTGCTCGGTTTTGACGGCATATGAAGTGCCGTTTCCGCTGATGGCTCTTGTATGGGCAGCTGTGCTGATCGGGCTTTGCCTGTCGATCTGGATGCATGTGCCCAAATACGGCTATTTTGCCGGCATTCTCTATGGAGCGGTGCTGATTCCGTTGATGCTTTGGAAACGGACCGCAATCCTGTACGGATTTCATCTGTTCCGATACAGCATGCTGGATCTGCTTGCGCCGGACGTTCCTTTTTTGGCCGCACCGGAGCCGGTGGAACCGATCGAGGGGCTGATGAGTACGCCGAGTGCAGCGGTCGGCTGGTTTGTACTGTTGGTCATGGTGCTGTTCGGTCTGTCGGTTGCATGGAGCTTGATTTGCAGTCATATGATTCTGCTGCCGGTCATTGTGCCGCTGCCGATCTTCATGCTGAGTCTGATCTATACGGACCTGCCGATCGGGCATTGGACCGTATTTTTGCTGATGGTCTATCTTGGCGCATGCCTGATGAGCGGCGGCCTAAGGGTTTACGATGCGAAGCGGTACGGCCTTGTGACGATGATTGTGCTCGCATCGGTGACGCTGCTTGGCGCGTTGATCTTTGTGTTCTCACCGCCCGATCAATACGAGCCGATTTCCTTTGAACAGCGACAGGAGATGGTCGGCGATCATCTGCAAAATCTGTATGACAACCTGCGCGGAACGCTGAACAACCGCGTCAAGCGCACCGAGGATCTCACGGACGAGGAAGCGTGGGAGCGCACCGGCGATACGATTTTTGAGATGCAGTCTACGGCAGGCGGGGAAACGTATTTGCGCGCTTATTCGCTCGGCAGCTACCGAGGCAACGCCTGGCACAGCGTACCGGTATACAGCGGCAACTGGAAGTCCATGACCGCGCTCGGAAGCCGCCTGACACCGTCCGAGACCATGTCCGTCTTTGCCGAGCAGTCCGAAATGCTTTATGTCCCGTATGGCTTTGTCCCGCCCGAGAATCTCAAGCTGAACGAAGCCTACCTGCCGGCCGACGATCTTACGGATTATTCGTGGTCGTACACCGATGCGATCCCTGCGCCGCAACAGGTCACCGAGGACGAAACGGCATATCTTGCATGGGCGCTGGATACCTATACAATTACGGACAGCGCGGAAAAAGCGAAGCTCCGCGACTTTGCAGCCGCTGCGGGACTGACGGATCTTGGGGATAATTACCGAACCGCGCTCGCAATCGCGCAGTATGTTCGCGCGAATGCCCTGTATTCAACGGAACCGGGCAAGCTCCCGCGGGGAGAGGACTTTGTCCTGTATTTTCTGAAACAAAGCAAAACGGGGTATTGCGTCCACTTTGCGAGTGCGACAACCGCGCTTTTGCAGGCGATGGATATTCCGGCTCGCTATGTGTTCGGTTATCGCTTCTTTACTGCGGCGAATGAACAAAAAACCGTAACCGATGAGATGGCCCACGCGTGGACGGAGGTCTACTGTCCGGGCATCGGCTGGGTACGCGTGGAAAGCACCGCCGGTGCAGAGGGTTGGCAGGATCCGGAAAGCTCTCCAACGCCGCCCGAAACATCCGATCCGGTTGATACGCCTGTTCCCACGCCGGAGGCTACACCCGAGCCGACGGTGGATCCGGATAACCCGGATGGGACCGAAGAACCCGACATGGAGGAGGATGAACCGTTCGGCGACGAGGAGACGCCCGAACCGACCGACAGCCCGCTCGGCGAGGATCCGGATGACGGGGAGGGACCGCTTTCCACTCCGCCGACCGACCGGCCCGAGCTTCCGGGACTGAATCTCTGGTGGCTGCTTTGGCTGCTCGTTCCGCCGGCGCTTGCTGCGGGACTATGGTACAGCAGAAAGGTGGTCCGCCAAAAACGACAGGAATCCTTCCGCCAGAAGAACGCCCGTGCCGCCATCCTTGCAATGTACCGCTATCAGCTGCGGCTCGAACGCTTCGGCGCGCCTGCCGACGCTGCCGAGCGTGAGCTTGCGGAAGAGGCTGCCTTCTCCGACCATGCGATGACGGAGGAACGTAAGACAATGCTTGCGATCGTGAAAAAATCGCTTGCTGCGCTCGACAGGCATCCGCGCTGGAAGCGCTTTGTCTATCGGTGGATTCTGTTCTTAACTTAACCACAACTCAAAAATGAAAATGCAGAGGCCATGGCCTCTGCATTTTTGGATTCTTTTTTACAGCCCCAGATCCTTGTCCACCAGCACAACGTGGAATTCCCGGTGAATCCGCATCGGCCATTCCAAAATGACTGTTGCGTTGCACATGCGTGCGGAGGTACGGCAGTCATGGCAGACGTTCGTTTGGGCGCAGGGCGTCGGCATTCCGAGTCGTCGTGCATTTTCGGGACAGGCGTCACGCTTGATGCGTGCAATCGCGCTGTCAAGATCGGAACAGATTTTTTGCCTGCCGACGATCAGAATCACGCACGGCGGTCCATAGAGCAGCCCCGCGACGCGGTTGCCCGTGCCGTCGATTTCAACGATGCGTCCGTCGGTCAAAACCGCATTTGCCGAGCACATGTAAACGTCGCAGGCGATCGCTTTGTCACGCTCTTCCTTTTTATGCGCCTTATCCACGGTCCAATGCCAATGCACCTCGTTGCCCTGCGTTGTAAGCAGATCATACAGCCCGAGCTGTTTGACCGTCTTGCTCCCGCCAATGCCGACCGAACGACTTTGTACGATGCCGAGCACCGTCTGCACCGCTTCCGTTTCGTCTGCAGCCGTGTGCACGATAAAATTTCGCTTCTCCAGTTCCCGGATTATATTTGCGTCCAAAGTAACTCACCTCCCGCAAGGAAATTGTATCATATTTCTTGCTTTTTTTGCAACAGTACGGTATGATAAAAACAATCTTTTGGAGGAACTATGGAATACGATCTTTCTCTGATTCGCAATTTCTCGATTATAGCGCATATTGATCACGACAAGTCCACACTTGCCGACCGCATGATGGAGTTGACCAACACCGTCGCCAAGCGCGACATGGAGGAGCAGCTTCTTGACTCAATGGACATTGAGCGCGAGCGCGGCATCACGATCAAGGCTTCGGCGGTGCGCATGTTCTATCATCATACGGACGGCAAAACGTACATGTTCAATCTGATCGACACGCCGGGGCACGTGGACTTCAACTATGAAGTTTCGCGCGCACTCGCTGCCTGTGAAGGCGCGGTACTCGTCGTGGATGCGACGCAGGGGATCGAAGCCCAGACGCTTGCCAATGTTTACCTTGCTGTGGACAATGGGCTCGAGGTTTTGCCGGTCATCAACAAAGTCGACCTGCCGAGCGCCGAGCCGGAGCGCGTCGTACATGAGATCGAGGACATCATCGGCATTCCGGCCGACGATGCGCCCTGCATTTCGGCAAAAACGGGCCTGAACGTCGATCAGGTGCTGGCGAAGATCGTCGATACCGTTCCCGCACCGACAGGAAAGATCGATGCACCGCTGAAAGCGCTGATTTTTGACTGCCTCTATGACAATTACAAGGGTGCGCTGTCTTATGTGCGCGTCTTTGACGGCGAGGTCCGCGCCGGCAGCAGAATTCAGTCGATGGCAACAGGCAATACGTTCGATGTCACCGAAGTCGGCGTTTTTGCTCCGACGTGGAAGCCGGTTGATTGTCTGTCCGCAGGCGAGGTCGGCTATATTGCGGCGTCGATCAAGAGCGTTGCGGAAACGAAGGTCGGCGACACGTTCACCACGGCGGACAATCCCGCGTCTGAGCCGCTGCCCGGCTATAAGCATGTCAATCCGATGGTGTACTGCGGTATCTATCCCGCTGACGGCGCGCATTACGACGACCTCAAAGACGCGCTCGATAAGCTGCAGCTCAACGACGCTTCGCTTGTTTACGAGCATGAAACGTCCAGCGCCCTCGGGTACGGATTCCGCTGCGGCTTCTTAGGCCTGCTGCACATGGAGATCATCACGGAACGACTTGAGCGCGAGTTCGATCTCGACTTGGTCACGACTGCACCGAGTGTTGTTTACCGCGTATTCACGCTCGACGGGCAGGAATTGGTCATTGACAACCCGACGAATCTGCCTGCCGCGGCGGAGATTGAGCACATGGAGGAGCCGATGGTCAAGGCGACGATCATGACGCCCTCGGCCTATGTCGGAACGATCATGGAGCTGTGTCAGAACAATCGCGGCGTGTTCCATGATATGAACTACATCGAGGAGGGACGCGTCAATCTGCATTATACGCTCCCGCTCAACGAGATTATCTATGACTTTTTTGACAGCCTAAAGTCGCGCAGCCGCGGTTATGCGTCGTTTGATTATGAGATCAGCGGCTATCAGAAGAGCGATCTCGTCCGGCTCGACTTTCTGCTGAACGGCGAGATGTGCGACGCCCTCTCGACGATCGTGCATAAGGATCGCGCTTACAGCAAGGGACGTGCCGTCGCCGAAAAACTCAAGGACGTGATCCCGCGTCAGCAGTTTGAGATTCCGGTGCAGGCGGCGATCGGTTCCAAGATCATCGCGCGTGAGACCGTCAAGGCCGTGCGCAAGGATGTTCTTGCCAAGTGCTACGGCGGTGATATTTCTCGCAAAAAGAAGCTGCTTGAAAAGCAGAAGGAGGGCAAAAAGCGGATGCGTCAGGTCGGATCCGTGTCCGTTCCCAGCGACGCGTTTATGAGCGTTTTGCGCATCAACGGATGATAGCGCTGTATTTCCATATTCCATATTGTATCCGAAAATGCCGGTACTGCGATTTCTGTTCCGTTCCGCTGAATGAAACCGCAGACCGGTATTGTGATGCGCTGATCCGGGAAATCGGGCTTCGCGCTGCACAATATCCAAGCGAAACCGCCCGCACGGTCTTTTTCGGAGGAGGTACGCCGACAATCTTAAAAGCCGACGCACTTTGCCGCGTCCTGGATGCGGCAAATGCGGCGTTT